>JAQSXD010000097.1 GCA_029266295.1 Bacillota bacterium
TTTCCGCTGCTGTCATGTTTTTTTCAGCGGCGGATTCGGTAAGGACTTCAGTAGCCGCCATGGTAATCGCTGCCACGACCAGACTGGAGGCCTCTTCGTCTCCATTTTTCACCGGCAATGTATCGAGAAGCGGTTGATTCTCCTTATGTTTTTTTGATTTTGATTTCTTTGATTTTTTTCCGGTCGCTTTATCCGGGTTTGCAATTGCCTCTGTCTGGGCACTCATAATTTCACCAAATTCTGTTTGGCTCGAAGCAGGGGATACCCGCTCTGTTTCAAGGCAAAGCGCTTCTGTCAATTCGGCTTCGGGCTCAGCAAGAACCTCTGAAATTGACAGCTGCCCTTCTAAGGGCAGGCTCTCCGCCTCAAGAGGAGCAAGCTCCTCCTCCTCAGTGGGAAATGACTCCGGCTGTATGATATCAAAGACGGATATTTGTTTATATTTTGAATAAACTCCATCTTCTGTGATAATTGTCTCTTCTGGCTTAGATGCCTTTTGCTTTCTGCGATTTCGTCGTTCCGAAACCCGCTCAGCTGCTTTCGCTCTCTGCCGCTCTTTTTCCTGATAATCTATTTTCAATTCTGTCAGCTCAATCTGAGAAATCTGTTCCAGCCGCTCGTCGATGACCTTTTCAATCAGCTCCTTTGCCTGCTGTCTATTTAGCCCGGTTAAATCAAGACGCGAAAAAGGGGTACGGGTATCCCCCATATCCCTAATGCTGTTTTCATTTTCCGATACGCTTTTCTCTTTTATATTAAGTTTCTCTTTTATTCCTGAAGTGATATTGTTCCAAAAGCGAGTGTTATTTTCTGCGCTCTTGTCTTTACTCTTCTTCATATGTTTCCTCCCGGCCATCTCGCGATGGGGTGCTTATCATATGCAGCCGTATCTCGTTTTTCCACTCCCGCTATTATACCTTTTTTCGCGGTATTTTTCAATCCATTTTTTGAATAGCGGCAAGCCGCTCAGCAAAGCAAATGCAACGATCCCCTGTATCTTGTGTACCGGTATCCCTACAAAGGGGGCAATGATACACCATATCCATATAATCAATTTTAAAGTTATTTTCTGTCATCAGATAGGCCTTCTCTTCGTTGAGGCTGTCAACTCGGTATTTCATATCTCTGATTCTATTTTTAACATCATTTCCGCCCGACAGCATCACCCTGGAAATCTGAAGTCCGATTTCTCTGGACTCCTCTTCAATTTCCTTTACTCTAGGAATTTTGCTATAAACTTCGACCCGTCTTCCCTCTGCTTTTGCCTCATTAGAGGCTCTTAATTCCTCATAATATTTCATCACCTTGGAAATAGACCCTGTTCCTGTTTTGCCTTCTTCATGTGCAGGCGTCGGCTTATCCACGCCATTGCTCCAAGCCTTGAGAACGCTGTTTATGTAATTTATATTCGGGTTGGAAATCCCTGTTGTTTTTTTGCAGGCATCCAGCACTTTTTCAATATTGAAGCCCATCTGGTCAAACCAAGTATCCATAACGCGCTTTTCTTCTTCTGTAGCATTTCGCAGAAAGCCCAGGGAACGCAGCACCCTTTTATAAAGATAGTGACGGTTATCGGTTTCTTCCAGATAGTCCTCGATCTGTTCGATGGTCTTCAGGCCTTGTGCCGTCCACTCCTTGACAACAGCAGCTACATATTTATGGTTGCTGTGATTTTTCTTCTTCACGCAGTAGGAATAAGCATAGACGATCATCTCCGGTGTAGCGTTATAATCGTCAATCCAAGACAGGATTTCTGAAGGCTCTTTTCCGGTGAACAGCCTGCCTGTGATTCTCTCAATTTCGGAATACATGTCCTTGATGGTATCGTCTGCCATAAGTTCCTTCAGACGATCGGGCACCTTGTTCTCTGTTTTCTGGAGTTTGGGTTTTTTACCGTAAACCCGTTCCTTGAGATTGAGAAATTCCACTTGATAACGGAACTTATCGCTTGCCTTTTCGTAGTGCTTCTTTACAACACCCATCTTCTCCCAGTAGCTCCAAGCTTTGAGAACGTCTTCATCCTCCATTCCCAGATGCTTTGCTATGGTTTCGTTGCTCATTTGCAAGTCAAAATCAGCGTACATGATGGCAAACAAATAGACCTTGACATAGTCGCCGGGGGCCTGTGTCATGTACTCATTGATAAAAATATTTTCCACGCAGGTATCACGCAGATAAAAGTCTTTGATGATCTCTCTTCTAAAGTTCATATCTCAATCCACTCGCCTTGATAAATTTCGTCCTTGATTTTTTATGCTGCGCAGAAGCGCAAGCGCTAAAAGATTATAGAAGGTGCCTAATAAACAGACACCCTCAATTCGTCGTACCGGTACCAAGGCCGGCTTTGGGTTTTCCTCCGATAGAAGCAACACCCCTGGCCGGTTCCCGGTACTGGTCTATATTCACATTATTTTCTTAAAAAATCTGCTCTCTGATAATGGTCTGATCTCTTCTCGGTCCAACGGAAATAATTTTTACTGGTACTCCGGTGGTTTCCTCGATGGCCTGAATGTATGTCTTTGCTTCTTCCGGCAGTTCCTCATAGGTCTTGCAGGCGGAGATATCACTCATCCAGCCTTTCAGTTCCCGATAAACCGGCTTGCAATTTTCAAGAAGATCCAACCTTGCAGGGAAATGATGGATCTGCTCTCCGTTGTGCTCATAGCTGGTACAAATTTTAATGGTTTCAAACTCACCCAGAACATCCAGAAGCATCAGCGAAAGGCTGGTCATTCCGTTGATTCTTGCGGAGTACCGGACCACTACCGCATCAAACCAGCCGCAGCGTCTCGGTCTTCCTGTAGTAACGCCATACTCACGGCCCAGCTCTCTGATCTTATTGCCTGTTTCGTTATCCTCTTCTGTTACAAAGGGGCCTTTTCCCACTCTTGTCGTATATGCCTTCGTAATTCCCAGAACTTCCTGTATTGCTCCGGCGCCGATTCCTGAACCGGTCGTAAATCCACCAGAGGTAGGATGGGAGCTGGTAACATAGGGGTACGTTCCAAGGTCGACGTCCAGAAGTGAGCCCTGAGCGCCTTCAAACAGAACTTTGCTGCCCTGCTCCAGGCCTTCGTAAACCATGACTCCTGTGTCTTTAATATATGGCGTCAGCCGTTTGGCATAATCCACAAAAGTTTCGATCATCGCAGCCTTATCCACGGGGGTCCCGCCGAAAAGTTTCACGATAATGTCATTCTTTCTGTCAATTTGAGCAGCCAGCTTCTCTCGGAAAGTTTCCTCATCCAGCAGATCGCAGGTTCTGATGCCGCTTCTCTCGATTTTATCCATATAACAAGGGCCGATGCCCTTTTTGGTTGTTCCGATGTCGTCCTTGCCTCTGGCCGCCTCATATAGACCGTCCAGAACCTTATGATACGGGAATACAATATGGGCACGGTCGCTGATAAAGATGTTGGAAGTATCAACTCCGTCTTTTTCTAAAATCGCCAGCTCATTGAAAAATCCTTCGGGATCAAATACAACACCGTTTCCGATAACGTTTAACGCTCCGGGATTGAGGATTCCTGATGGAATCAAGTGAAGCGCATATTTCTTGTCTCCGATGACAACGGTATGCCCTGCATTGTTGCCTCCCTGTCCTCTAACGACCATATCTGCCTTTTCCGCCAGATAATCTATTATCTTACCTTTTCCTTCGTCTCCCCACTGGGAACCTACGATTGCTAATCCTGGCATGCTACCACTCCTTTTCTATTTATCCTTTGAACTTATTTGCATATTAATGTAAGCTAATATGAGAAAGTCGGTACATGCCGGCAGGGTCAGTTATATTAGCTTTACGATCCTGTGATTCAGCTGGTATCTAGTGCTTCATTTAAGCTTTTTCCATAGTTTGGCCTCATTTGACAAGAGGCATACACTCAGTCGTTTTTTTCCGCCAGATAATCGTTGAGATCCTTCAGCAGCTGGGTCATGTTGATTCCATGACCATCTGCAGCTTCTCTGAGATTTTCGCTGCGGGCGCCGGGGCAGCCCAGACAGTTTAATCCGTGGCGAATAAAGATATCGGTTATGTCCGGATCCATATCAAGAATTTCATTCAGGAGCATGGTTTCATTTACTTTCATTTCATTCCCTCCTATTTCTCGCTACTTCTCGCTTATGCGGCTCTTATCCACAAACCTTGTGTATTTTCCGAGCCAGGTGAGTTCGACGGTACCTGTGGGTCCGCTTCTTTGCTTGGAAATAATTACTTCGCAAATATTCGGTTTATCCGTCGTCTCAGGATTATAGTATTCGTCACGATACAAAAACATTACGATATCTGCATCCTGCTCGATGGAACCGGATTCTCGAAGGTCGGAAAGAATCGGCCTGTGATCCGTTCTCTGCTCCACCGCACGGGACAACTGGGAAAGAACGATAACGGGGCAGTCCATCTCTCTGGCCAGCAATTTCAGGAACCTTGACAATGATGAAATTTCCTGCTGCCTGTTTTCTGATTTGCCCTCGTAGCTCATGAGCTGAAGATAGTCGATTACTACAAGGTCAAGGCCCTTCTCGGCCTTTAGCCTTCTGCATTTATTCTTAATTTCCATGGCCGTTATGCCTGGCGAATCGTCAATAAAAATGTTGGCTTTGGACAGGGTGTCCAGCGCCATATGAATCTGATCCCAATCCTTTCTTTCAAGGCTTCCGGTCTTCAGCTTCTGCATTTCGATTCTGGATTCCATGCTGAGCATTCTCTGTCCCAGCTGATCCCTGGACATTTCCAAGCTAAAGATCAGAACCGTTCCCTTTCCCTTGATGGCTGCCTGCTGGGCAATATTCAGTGCAAACGCAGTCTTTCCCATGGCAGGTCTTGCAGCAAGCATGATCAGGTCAGATTTTTGAAGTCCGGAGGTCCTGGCATCCAGATCGATAAAGCCTGTGGTCAGGCCTGTAATGTTGCCGTCCAGCTTGGAGAGTTCGTCCAGCCTGGCAATATTGCTCCAAAGAACGTCCTTGATCGGAGCAAAATCCTTGGACTGTCGCTGCTGGGCAATTTCAAAAATCCCCCGCTCTGCAAAATCCAGCACTTCGGAGGGGCCCATTTTCTCTTGGTAGGACTTATCAACAATGTCAGAAGCGGTTCCGATCAGTCTTCGCAGGATCGCTTTCTCTGCAATGATCTTCGCGTACTCTGCCGCATTTGAGGTCGAAGGAACCAAGGTGGACAGCAGTGCTATGTACGCTCGGCCGCCTACCATTTCAAGGGATTTTCGCTTTTTCAGCTCCTCAGAAACAGTAAGAATATCCACCGGCTGGTTTTTTCGGTACAACTCGATCACGCCGCTGTAGATTTCTTTATGCATTTCGCTATAAAAATCTTCAGGCCGCAGTATTTCCAGCACTTCAAAAAGTGCCTCCTTATCCAGTAGTATGGAGCCCAGCACCGACTTTTCCGCATCATCATTATGAGGTGGAATTCTTTCATATTGGCTCATATTAAACCTCTCGGGTATCTTTTCTAATTGGTATTATGCCGAAACGGTAACGTTCAGCGTTGCGGTAACCTCGGGGTAAATCTTAATTTCTACTGAAAAGGTTCCGATATGCTTGATGGGATTCTCCAGTATAAATTTACGTTTGTCGATGTCAATTTTATGCTGACTGGAAAGAGCATCGGCAATATCCTTGGAAGTGATGGAACCAAACAATTTTCCGCCTTCTCCGGATTTGGTCTTGATGACTACCGTGAGTTCTTTGATCCGATCCGCGAGGGCGTTTGCTTCTGCCAGTTCTTTTTTCTTATTCTCTGTCTGAATCGCTTTCTGCTTTTCCAGATTTCTTACATTTCCTTCTGTGGCCTCTGTTGCCGCACCTTTGGGAATCAGCATATTTCTTGCATATCCGTCGCTGACCTTTACCACTTCTCCGGTTTTTCCAAGTCCTTTTACATCTTTCAGTAAGATTACAATCATTTTCTATCCCTCCTATTATGAGCGTACGCCTCGCCATATCCCGCCATTTTTTCGTCCTTTTCCGGGAGGGGTAATCGGGCTCAGCTCTTGAGTTTTCCAGCGTTATTTCGGCTCGAGCTCCTTGACAAGCGCTACGTTTTCGGCTCAAGCTCCTTGACAAGCGCTACGATGAGATCTAGGGTTTCATCCAGCGGAATTTCGATCTGAGCGCCTGCCTTTGTAAGATTTCCTCCGCCTCCCAGCTTTTCCATGATGGTCTGAACATTAATATCTCCCAAGGAGCGGGCACTGACAACCGTCAGCCCTTCTTCGTTTTCACCAACTACGAAGCTGGCTTTTACACCCTTGATGTTCAGCATTTCATCTGCTGCCATAGAGTTAATCACCTGAACGTCCAGATGCTTGCCCTCACATTTAGCCATAGCAATACCGGGCAGCGGCATCATGGTACTGGATACGATTTTGGATCTCTGTTTCAGCACATCCATATCGGTTTGGAAGAACTGCCTTACGATGGCCGTATCGGCACCCATTCTTCGCAGCCAGGAAGCCGCCTCAAAGGTTCTTACCCCTGTCTTGATGGAAAATCGGTTTGTATCTACAGAAATTCCGGCAAGCAGCGCTTCCGCCTCGTATTTGTCGATCTCTTTTTTCTCTCCGCTGCTGTACTGCAGGATTTCTGTAATCAGCTCTGCCGTAGAGGATGCGTATGCCTCCATATACGTCAGCGTTGCGTTATCGATAAATTCTTCTGCTTTTCTATGATGATCTATTACTACAAGTTTATCCGTTTTTGTCAGCAGCTCCGGGCATTCCACCATGCTGGGCCGATGGGTATCCACCACCACAACCAAGGTTTCTTTGTCTGCCAGCGCCATGGCTTCATCATTGTTGATAAACTTATAATTTCCTGTTTCAACCGCTGTATTGTACATCTCATTCAACGAATCATTATAGGAATTGATGATGATATAAGCGGGTTTATTTCTGTTTCTTGCGATTCTGCTAATCCCTACAGCAGCACCGAAGGAATCCATATCGGGCTTTCTATGTCCCATAATGATGACCTGATTGGTCTGCTCAATGAGCTGACGCAGGGCATGGGCCATGATTCTCGATTTTCCCTTGTTTCGTTTTTCGACGGTCTGGAGTCTGCCGCCATAATATTCGATTTTGCTGACCTTCTTAACGACAGCTTGATCGCCTCCCCGGCCCAAAGCCAGATCCAGGGCTGCAGCAGCATATTCATCTCCCTGCTGGGGCGTTTTACCCCCAACACCGATTCCGATGCTCAGAGAAACCGGAAAATCCGCATCGGTTTCAATCTCTCTGACCTCGTCCAGAATGGAGAACTTTCCGGCTTCCAGCCTGTCAAAATGCTTCTGTTCAAATATAATAAAATATTGACTGTTTCTGTATCTGGTGATCGATGCAGAGATCCTGCCCGCCCATTGTCTGATGGCTTTTTCAATTTCTGCTGCCACGATGGATTTTCTATCATCGGGCGAACTTCCGATCAATTCATCATAATTATCTACAATAATGTAAGCGTAACAGCTCTTTTCGTCCTTATAAAGATTTTTCAGCAGCTCGTAGTTGGTCATATCGATCCAGTACAAAACTGCGCTGTTGTTTTTGTCCTCATCCAGATAGGAGGATACCACTTTATAGTTTTTTCCGTTATGGCTAACCATAACCGGTTTTTCCACCGGATCTTCTGTAAAAAACTCAGATGCTTTCAGCCCGGTCACTTTGTATATCCCTGCATTGACCAGTTCAGCATCCTGATAGATATCCGCGAATTTTTTGTTAAACCAAAGAAACTTTCCGTCGGCATCGATCATGCACAAGGGCAGCGGATGATTGGAAACGGAATAGCTCATGGTCTTGTCAACGATCTGGAACAGATGCTCCTTGTACGCCTTCATGGACTCCGTTTTTTTGCCTGCGCCTATATTCAGATAGGTTGAAATGCGGTCTACTAAAGATTTCTCACCCATTCTAACTCCTATATCCTTCGGTTTGTTTTGGTAAATGTTTATGGAAATGCTGATTGATCCAGGCGTACCTTCCGTCAAAACAGTACTTCCCTAACTTATGGTCATTGTTGACGCTCACTTTTTATTTTATACAAAATCCCTGTGATGCAATGTACTCCTGCCGAGGCAAAATCTCCGATTTTACTTCCTTTATTTGCGTCCATTATACCATAGATTCGTTCCTTTTTTATACGAGTTTGGAAAATCTTTTTCTTAAATCAAACACAAGATCGGTAAGGCCAAGAAGGAACAAAAACGTCTGTCCGATCCAGGTCGTGAAGAAAATCACAGAAAACAAAAGCAAGACGACTTTCGGTACTCTCTTTCGGTATCCGAAATAGAAGACCGCCGCAAGCCCTTGAATAGAGAATATAAAGGTAAACAGCATCTCAAGATTAAACATGATGAGATCCTCGGTAATGATTCCCATGCTTATTGTGATATAAGACAGTAAATAGATCAAAAGTGAGCCCAGCACGATGTTCTTGGGCAGGGTAAATGCTCTGAAGGGCGGCAGCAGTGAAACCTTCTTCTTGCCGATTTTACTGAGAACTCTGGAAATTACCGCATAATTCAAATATGCGAAGATGATACAAAAAATAATAATAATCCCCGGTACTGCAAGGGCAGTGATCTCCTTCATCTTGTCCATGGCAAGCTGCATGGAAGCCGGTTCAAGCTCCTTAATCCCCATGGCATAGTAGCTGGGAAGCTGCATATTTTCAAAATTAACTTGTTTCATAGCGTTTTTTAGCGCTTGTAAATAGGATAGGCCTGTCATGGACCAGAATGCCAGAAACAGAAGGCTTACCCCTGTTATCGCACTCATTGAGCCTTCCAGAATCCCACGGTAAGCGTTCCGTCCGGTCAGCATATATCTCATCATGACGGGGATCGGCATAACTATCATGATTAGTAACGTGATCAGTGTGTACATTCAAATCCCCCTTTTGCAAATTTCTCATAGATAAACTCGGCTTTGCAAAACGCATAGCCGACGATCATATTTTTTAAAATGGTGAGCTTGAACAAAAAGAAGCGATTGCTCGCTTCTTCCTCTTCTTACGCTTAAGCTTAAGCTTAGTCTGCTGTATAAGGCAGTAAAGCAACAATTCTTGCTCTTTTGATTGCCTTCGTAACTTCTCTCTGATGAATTGCACAGGTTCCTGTGATTCTCTTAGGAAGAATCTTACCTCTGTCAGTTACGTACTTTCTTAATTTGTCTACTTCTTTATAATCTATGGTCTCTGTTTTATCAGCGCAGAACTGGCATACTTTTCTTCTTCTCATGCCACTACGTTTTCTGTCCATCATGACTTTTTACCTCCTGTTTTAATAACGCATAAACAGAAAATTTTCATACAAAATTTTCGTTCCTATGAGCGTTTTAGCGGGCAATCGCCTCGTTAAAATGGTATATCATCGTCATCCTCGAGGGCTTGGAACCCTTCCGGAATCTCTGGGAAACCCTTGGACTCCGGTCTGTCGAATCCGAAGCCGGACTCTCCTCCCATGCCGGAACCCTTGTCGCCCCTGTCTAAAAATTCGACTCTGTCAGCAACGACGTCAGTGGTATATACAGTGGCGCCCTCTTTATTCTTATAGCTTCCGGTCTGAATTCTTCCCTGTACGCCCGCAAGCCTTCCCTTTGCCAGAAACTTTTCGCAATTCTCAGCCTGCTTTCCGAATACGGTGATCCGTATAAAATCAGCCTGCTTGTCTTTTGCGAAGGGACGATCCACCGCAAGTGTAAATGTGGCAACCGCGTTTTGGCTTTCAGGAATATATCGTAATTCAGGGTCTTTGGTCAATCTGCCAATCAATACAACGTTATTCATAATGTATTACCACCCCTCCTGCTTCCAAATAGTTTCTATTTCTCGTCTTTATTGATTATAATGTGTCTGATAACCGAATCGGAAATCTTCAATCTTCTGTCGAGTTCTTTTGGAAGTTCGGAGCTGCCTGTGAATTCGATCACTGTATAGTATCCTTCATTTTTCTTATTGATCGGATACGCAAGCTTTCTGTTTCCCCAGATATTTGCTTTTCCCACTTCGCCATCGGCAGAAATGATTTCCTTCACCATTTCAACTGTAGCTGCTTTTTTCTCTTCGTCTAAAGCCGCTTCAATGATGAACATAACTTCATAATTGTTCATTTTTTTCACCTCCCTGTGGACTAAATGGCTCTTTTC
>JAQSXD010000098.1 GCA_029266295.1 Bacillota bacterium
TTCTAGTATCGGGAGAACTGCTGAAATTTAAATATAACAGAATCAGCATGCTTGAAGGCTTTAAGCGGATGTTTTCCCTAAGGTCTCTTGTTCAGCTCGTGAAGTCACTGATCAAAGTAGCTGTTATTCTCTGGATTATTTATACCAGCATCCAGGATCTTCTGGTGATAACCCCCGATCTCTTAAATACCAGCTTTGATCAAAGCATTGCATTCATGCTTGACCGGATCATGTCCATCGTCTATAAAATCTGTTTGATCTTCGTCGCGGTGGCAGTTTTAGATTTTTCATACGAGAAATTTGATTACGAGCAGAAGCTGAGAATGACGAAACAGGAGATCAAGGACGAATATAAACAAACAGAAGGTGATCCGTTTATCAAGGGAAAGATCAAAGAAAAGCAGCGAAAAATGAGCATGAACCGAATGATTCAGCAGGTTCCCAGTGCTGATGTTATTGTAAGAAACCCCACCCATTTTGCGGTGGCTTTAAAATATGACCTGGATAAGGATATGGCCCCCATGGTTCTTGCAAAAGGGCAGGATCATATGGCAAAACGAATTATCGCCGCAGGCGAGAAGCATAACATCCTGATCACGGAAAATAAGCCTCTGGCAAGAAGCTTATATGAAACCGTTGAAGTAAACTCTTATATCCCGGCTGAGCTGTATCAGGCTGTGGCAGAACTCATGGCTTGGGTATACAGCACGAGAGAAAAAGGTAAAAAAGCAGTATGAAAATTCTAAAAAATGTAGTGGTATTATTTGTTGTCATGATCGTGGCACTGATCATTATCCCATTGCCTCCGTTTTTTTTGGATTTTATGTTCATCATAAGTATTACAATCTCATTGATCATTCTGCTTACGACGATGTTCATTGGGGGGCCTCTTGATTTTTCCATATTCCCGTCCCTTCTGCTCATCACAACGCTGCTTCGGCTGGCGCTGAACATCTCGTCTACCCGTTTGATTCTGTCAAACGGCGGAGAAGCCGGACAGGTAATCGCAACCTTCGGTAATTTCGTACTGGGCGGCAATGCAATTGTAGGATTCATCGTATTTATTATTATCGTAATCGTTCAGTTTATCGTTATCACAAAGGGCGCAGAAAGAATTGCAGAAGTATCGGCAAGATTTACTTTGGATGCGATGCCAGGAAAGCAGATGGCAATCGACGCTGACCTTAGCTCAGGCTTGATCAACGAGCAGGAAGCAAGGGAAAGAAGAAAATATATCCAAAGAGAAGCAGAATTTTACGGAGCAATGGATGGAGCGACGAAACTTGTAAAGGGCGATGCCATCGCATCGATCATCATCGCGATGGTAAACCTCATTGCAGGAACCATCATCGGTATGATTCAGGGAGGAATGTCCTTTACAGAGGTTCTTACCGTATACTCCATCGCAACGGTGGGCGACGGTCTTGTCGGCCAATTACCTGCGCTTATGATCTCAACCGCCACGGGCATGATCGTTACCAGAGCGGCATCCGACAGTAATCTCAACGAGGATGTAAAGAACCAGTTCCTGTCACAGCCGAAAGTGCTTTTGATTTCAGGGATTGTCATCCTGGCGATGTGTCTAATACCCGGTGCGCCGGTGATTCAGATCGGGGTGCTGGCCTTTGCTCTCATCGCTTTGGGTATCAGCCTGATTCGTGCTGCTTCAGCACAGCAGCAAAAGGTAGAAGTCACCGAAATGCAGGAATTCCTCGAAGAGGAAGGAAACGAAGCAAATTTTTATCGTAATATTGATAATGTCTACAACCTTTTGGGTGTGGAGCCCATTGAAATGGAATTCGGTTATTCTTTGCTGCCGTTGGTTGACGAAGGAAGCGGAGGAAGCTTTATCGATCGAATCGTCATTTTCCGGAAGCAGTTTGCCATGGAAATGGGCGTTGTAGTCCCCACTGTTCGGCTTCGTGACAATGGGCTGATCAATCCAAATCAGTATTTGATCAAAATCAAGGGAGAAGAGGTTGCGCGGGGAGAAGTGCTGGTTGATTATTATCTCGCCCTTGATCCGGGAAATTGTACAGGCCCGATCGAGGGGATTGATACCATCGAACCGGCCTACGGAATTCCAGGAAAATGGATCACGGAAAACGAAAGGGAGATGGCAGAGGTTTATGGCTACACTGTAATCGATGCATTGTCCGTTATCGTAACGCACTTGTCTGAGATGATCAAGAAACATATTCATGAGCTTGTCAGCAGGCAGGATATCAATATTCTTCTGCAGAACGTATCGAAGGCGAATCAGGCCATTGTGGATGATGTGATCCCGGGAGTGATCAGCGTGTCGGATCTCCAAAAGATCCTCATGAATCTTCTAAAGGAAGGGATACCCATCAGGGATATGGAGAGTATTCTGGAAACACTTGGTGATCAAGGAGTTGCTATTAAAGACACCGATCTGCTGACAGAATATGTGAGACAGAAGCTAAAACGTACAATTACTAGAAAATATACAGATGGTGCCAGCATCAAGGTGATCTCCCTTGACCAGACAATCGAAAATACAATCCTTAGCTCCGCAAAGAAAAGTGAACACGGCACCTATCTTGCGATTGAGCCACAGGTGGTACAGCGGATTGTAGAAGGAGCGTCAGAGCAGATCGAGAAAGTGAAAGATCTGATGCATCAGCCGGTGATTCTCACATCGCCTATTGTAAGAATTTATTTTAAACGATTGATAGACCAGTTTCTGCCGAATCTGACGGTACTGTCCTTCAATGAAATTGACACCAACATACAGATTCAGGCCATTGGTATTATTCAAATAAAAGATTAGCAAAAGTACGAGATTTTCAGGAAAAGAGGTGAGGTTTCATGTATTCTGCTGAAGTGAATGAAGACGATAAACTCCTGCTGCTGTGGGACAGTTATAAACGGAATAAAAGCATTGATGCAAGAAATGAAATTGTGTTACAATATACCAATCTTGTCAGGAAAATCGTTCTGAGATTCAAAGGGAGTTACAGCAATTTTGGTCAGCTGGACGACATGGTAAATCAGGGGATTATTGCGCTGATTGATGCCGTTGAAAAATTTGATCCGGATATGGGCAATAAATTTGAAACCTTTGCGTCTCTTAAGATAAAGGGTGCGATTATCGATTTCATGCGAAAGCAGGACTGGGTTCCGAGAAATCAGAGAAATCTGTCCAAAGAACTGGATGAAATTTATAACGAATTGTATGCTGAGCGTGGATATGAGCCCACAAAGCAGGAAATGGCGGATAAGATGGGGGTAACCCTTCCCAATCTGGATAAAATCCTGCAGCAGCGGCATAACTCCATCATCCTTTCCTATGAAGAAGCCATCAATGAAAAGATGATGATCGCGTCTCCACTTATTGTGAATGAAAGCGATAAGGAAACGCCGGAGGCAGGACTGCTGTATGATGAACTGAAAGAAAAGCTTATGGAAGCCATCGATCAGCTCAATGAGAAGGAACGGCTGGTCGTATCTCTATACTACTATGATAATTTGAAATTAAAAGAGATTGCGGAAGTCATGAGTATTACAGAATCAAGAGTGTCTCAAATCCATTCCGCAGCAATCATCAAGATGAAAAACCGTTTAAATAACTATTAGGAGGGACCGTTATGGTAAGAGGTTTTTACTCTGCAGCTGCCGGAGTCTTTACCCGGCAGAAAGCAATGAACACTATTGCAAACAATATCTCCAATGCTACAACTGCAGGTTATAAAAGCAGCGTTACAGTGGAATCCAGTTTTGGAGAGCATCTGGTATCGAGAATGAGCAAGCTGGAAGGTGTTTCAAACAGCAATATCGGGCCCGGCGCATTTATTACAATCAACAGCTCGGAAGAGACGGACTTTACACAGGGCAGCTTGGAATCTACCGGAAGACCTGTTGATATGGCGATTAACGGGCAGGGGTTCTTCCTCGTAGAGAGTGAGACCTACGGACCGGTGCTGACGAGAAATGGTCAGTTTGAAATTGACGGTGATGGAGATCTCTATCTTCCCGGAGTCGGGAAGGTATTGAATGACGGTGAGAGCCCGATCAATCTAGAGAACAGCAGCTTTACTGTAGGGCCAACGGGCAGTATCAGCATTGATGGGGAAGAAGCGGACAGCCTGTATATTGCAGCACCTGATGAAGATGCGGTTCTAAAAAGTGTAGGGCCAGGGGTGTTTACCGTTGAGGATGAAGCGTATGGTCAGGCGGAGACGGAAACCTATTACTTAATGCAGGGAACCGTTGAAAAGTCCAATATCAATATGGCAAAGGAAATGAGCCGGCTGATTGCCGGGCAAAGCCATTATCAGGCTTGTACCCAGATCGTAAAGATGTATGATGCGATCAATCAGATCGCTGTCAATCAGATTGGAAAGATCGGCTAGATCGATTTCAACTGATAGTATAATATAAGGAGAAAAATACATGATCAGAGGATTTTATTCAGGGACATCCTGTGTCATAAGCCAGCAGACAAACCTTAATACCATTGCAAACAATATTGCCAATGCCAATACTACGGCGTTTAAGCCGCAGCAGGCAGCTTTCTCTGCTCTGATGTATCAGAGTCTCTATGGCGGAGGCGGTGAGAATAATTATATTCAGACCGGACATGGCGTAAGGGTTGAGAAAACAGGAACGGATTTCAACCAGGGCGACTTGCTTAACACGAATCAGCCAATGGACTGTGCCGTTCTGGGAGACGGATTTTTCGCCATTGAAAACCGTGAGGATGGCAGCCTTACTTACAGCCGGGATGGCAGTTTCAAAGTCAGTTTGGATGATTCAGAGGCATATCTGGTGAATTCCGCCGGAAACTACGTGCTGGATGCTGACGGAGAACGGATCGTCGTTCCAGAAACGACAACGACAAAGGATTCTAAAGGGAATACTGTTACAGAGGGCGGTTTTAAAGCGTCAATGGTGGGTGTTTATACTTTTCCAAACCAATATAGCCTTGAGGTCATTGGAGGAAATCAATACAGAGAAACGGAAGCTTCAGGCGAGGCCGAGGCTATGGAGACGCCGACTGTTAAGAGTGGATTTCTGGAAGGTTCCAGAGTACAGATTGGGCAAGAACTCGTAAAGATGATCGAAGCCTCCAAAGGATTTTCCTTTGGTTCTAAAATCGTACAAACAGCTGATGAGATGGAAAAGATTATCAACCAGCTCCGTTAATGCCTTGTAATCAGTTGACGATTCGTGTAGTTTCATCGAAACTTTTAGTGCAATATGATCGAAATCTGTGCTATGATCAAATTAGCAGGAAAAATCATGCAGCCGAATCGTTTATTTGATTTAAACAGCAGTTTCCCCGCGTTTTATTGCAATAGGCCCTCAAAAAACTGCTCGATCAAGGTAAGGAGAGGAAAATGAACCAAGTTGAAACTTCACAAAACAATTTGAATGAGGAAGAACTTCCCCAGATGAAACCGGTGACGTTAATTGAGGTTAGCTCAAGTGATGATGGGATGACTGGCTATATCAAAATGATCAAGCAATGTCCCGATCCTGATCCGGTGACCCAAGAGCAGCTTATGGCAGCCTTGCAGATGAATAAAATCATATATGGCATCAAAGAAACTTCCGTAGAAAAACTGGCAGCAAGACCCATCTATAATATAAGAATTGAAGTTGCCAAGGGAGTGTCTCCGGTGGACGGGGATGATGGAGAGATTACATACTTTGTAAAGAGAGATTCAGAATATCATCCTGAGTATAATCTTGAAGGTGCCATTGATTATAAAAATCTGGACTATTTTCAGATTGTAAGCCAAGGGCAGATTCTTGCCGAGATCAAAAAAGAGACAGAAGGAATCGACGGAAAAAACATTTATGGTGGCATAGTGCCTTCCAGAAGCGGCAGACCCGCTGGATCGCCGGTGGGAAAGAATACGCATCTGATCGAGAATAACACCAAGCTTGTAGCAGATTGCGACGGTGTCATTCGCTTTCTTCGGGATTCTGTTGATGTAAATGACATGCTGAAGGTTAAGTCCAGCGTAGATCAGCTCACGGGAAATATCAAATTCTCAGGCGATGTTACCATCGAAGGTGATGTTTGTGACGGATTTTCTGTAAAATCCGGCGGTAATATCATCATCAAGGGTGTGGTGGAGGATGCGGATATTGAAGCTGCAGGCAACGTTCATATCTCAAATGGAATCAACGGCGGAGGACAATTCAGAATTTTTGCAGGCGGAAATTTAAAATGCAAATATATCGAACACGCAAAGATTCATGTAGAGGGAAACATCAATGCCGACTATATTATTGACAGCAATGTGACCTGCATGGGGAATATTGAGCTTGCCGGAAGCAGAGAGCTTGTGGCGGGGGGAGAGATCAAAGTTCTTGGTCAGCTGCGTGCGAAAGACATCGGAACGGCCAGCGAAAGAGCTACAAAAGTTGAAGTATTAGGCGTAAAAATTATGGATGCGGAATCGATAGAAAAGCTGGTGAATCAAAGAGACGAGCTTGGTGTAAGATTGCAGCAACTGGCTGAGAATACAGCTAAGCTTAGCCAATCCAGAATGGGTGCGGGAGAATCTGTAATGGAGCAGTTATCCGTAGCGAAGAAGCAGATTCTGATGTTGAAAGATAAAATAGAACTGCTGAACTCACAGATTCAACAGCTTGAAAAAGACTGGACTATGGAATTTCCCGGCGCAGTTTTATGTAAAAGAAAGATCTACCAGGGGGTAAAGATCAATTTTGGTGAGGAACGATTCCACTTTGAACTTGACAACATAGAACATTGCAGGATATTTTGGAGTGAGGGAAGTATTGTTCACGGTATGCTATAGAAAAACGGTCCTAAATTGTGAGGTGAGAACAGCTTGACGGAAAATAGTTCTTATATAAAAATCAGTGTATTTTATTCAGAGGGACAATCGACGATCTCCTCCAATAATATCAGTGTCCTTGACAACAGGATCATACTGAGAGGGGAAGACTTTGATTTGGTTCCTCATAAATCTGTAGTGGACATAGCAGGATATTTAAAAGACGGAGTTGTTTTCATGAGCGGAAGGGTTACTCTTTCCACGACATCTCAGGTCAATCTGGACATTATTAAAACCGATGGCAAGCAGGAAAGAAGAACCTACTTAAAGGTCAAGGCAGACTTAAAAACAAAGCTCCTAAGGGCTTATTCGAAAGGAAAACGAAAACGAGCTTACCTGATCGACGAAGGGATACAAACCAGGGATATCAGTCTCGGAGGCGTAGCTTTTTTTTCCAATCGTACGCTGCTGAAAAAACAAATCGTAACCATTGATTTTAGTATGATCAAGCCGGGCTTTATTGCCCGGGCGGAAATTCTCAGAAAAGAAAGAGGACATTTCGGGGGCTACCGTTTCAAATATGGCTGCCGGTTCCTTGAAATTGGAGGGGAAGAGGAACGAGTACTCTGTGAATACGTATTTAAAAAGCAGCTTGAGAATCACAGAAGACTGACGCGAATGAGCGATGATATAAATTAGGGAAGTACTGACTGATTTGGATACAAATCTTGGGTAGTGTTTCCACAAAATGAAAATGACGAATGGAGGCGGGACTGATGTCCAAAACAGTTGCGATAACAAATCAAAAAGGCGGGGTGGGTAAGACTTCCACGGCGAGTGCGGTAGTCAGCGGACTAGCTGAGAAGGGCTATAAGATTCTGGCGATTGATCTTGACCCTCAAGGTAATTTGGGATTCTGCCTTGGCGCAGAAATAGACAACAGTCCAACGGTATATGAGCTGATGAAGGGGACTGTACCCGTTGAGCAGGTAATCCAGCGAAATCAAGGCATTGATATTATCCCATCAAATATTCTGCTCAGTGGAGCTGAGTTGGAGTTTTCTCAGTTGGGAAGAGAATATTTGCTGAAGAATGGCATCGCTCCAGTCAGAGGAAACTATGACTATATTGTTATCGATACGCCACCGGCGCTAAATATCCTGACTGTAAACGCATATACCGCTACAGACAATATCATTATCCCCATGATTCCGGAAATATTAAGTCTTCTTGGAATTTCACAGCTGAGAGAGACCATTGAATTGGTTAAGGGGATCTATAACCCTAAAATAGAAGTATTAGGCATTCTTCTGAATAAATATGATAAACGTAGAATTCTGACAAAAGATGTGGAAGAAATGGCTGAAATTATAGCAAAAGAATTGGATACAAAGGTATTTAAAACGAAAATTCGTTCTTCTGTTTCCGTTGCGGAAGCACCGGCCCACGGAGAAAGCGTATATAAATATTCGCCCAGGGCGAATACGACAAAGGACTATCGTCAGCTTGTTGATGAGTTGATTACTCAGAAGGGAATGAAACTGGATGGCGAAGAAAAGCAATAAAACAGAACACGTTCTGAAGCTGATTACGAAGAATGATGATGCGGATCAGGACGATCTGTTTGGTTTGCCACAGGAGCTTGCTGAAAAAGGCAATAACGCACCAACTTCAAAGCCGGACGAGCCTCCGAAAGTAGAAAAACCCAAACGAGGGAAAGCGGCAGTTATGATGCCGACGCCTGAAGTGACCGAGGAGGTCCCAAAGGCAGCTGAACCGGAACCGGAAGTAGAACCAGAAGCCTCTGAACCAGCTGCTGAGGAAAGACAACCCAGTGCTGTTCTTGAAAAACGTGGTCGTTTGATCAATCTGGCAGAGGTACTGGTCAAAGAAAAGATTGGGCTGGTTATGGAAAAAATGAAAGTGTGTACTTGTCAAACCTGTGTCAGTGATATTACGGCACTTACGCTGAATTCACTTCCGGCGAAATACGTTACCGCTGATAAGGGCAAGCAGTCTATCCAGCTGGATACTTATAAAAAGCAATATGAAACAGATATTCTGGCTGCGCTGACGAAATCATGTGTTCGTGTTAAGGCTTCTCCAAGGCACGTGAAAGAATGAGGTGAAGATTTGTTGAAAAATTATGATGAATTAAATGATGTACAGATCGACGTGCTACGGGAGATTGGCAATATCGGCGCAGGAAATGCTGCCACAGCCCTTTCCACAATCTTAGATGAGCGGGTTGAAATCAGCCTGCCTAGAGTAAGAATTACCGATTTTGACACTGCGGTTAATGCGCTTGGCGGTGCCGAAACAATGACCGTGGGGGTTCTTGTAAACTTTTCCGGTGAAGCCAACGGAATGATTATGTTTCTTCTGAATATGGAAGATGCGAAAGCAATCATGAGCATCTTGATCCGAGATGAGGGAGATGACAATGGGCAGCTTAGCGAGCTAAAACTATCTGCCATAAAGGAAATCGGCAATATTTTAGGTTCCTCCTACATCAATTCCATATCAACGCTTACAGGGCTTACCATTACCATTTCCATCCCATATATTGCAATTGATATGGCAGGGGCGCTGATGAGTGTACCGATTATAGAATTTGGATCTGTTGGTGATAAGGTAATGTTTATTGAAGAATGTTTTTCTGCAGAAGAGAATAACCTAACAAGCAATATTATTATGTTTGCAGAAATCGAAACATTAAAAATAATAATGGAAAGATTAGGACTTGAAATATGAGCGAATTACTGGTCGTTGGAATTTCTGACTATAAACTGGCCAGATGTCCGAATGTATTTGTAACGTATGCGCTCGGGTCGTGTGTAGGAATATGTCTTTATGACAGGCAGGTTAAGGTTGGCGGATTATCCCATATCATGCTTCCGGAAAGCAGCATGTTTTCAAAAAGTGAAGTAAATAGAATGAAATTTGCAGATACCGCAATTGTGGATCTCGTAAGAGATATGACAAGGCTTGGTGCCGACAGCCGCAAACTCGTTGCAAAAATCGCAGGAGGAGCACAGATGTTCGAAGTTCAGCCGGGCAGTGCAATTGGTACCATTGGAGAGCGAAATATTGTCAGTGTAAAGAATGCACTGTATAGTCTGAAGATCCCTATTATCGCGGAGGATACCGGCCTGAACTATGGAAGAACCGTTTATTTTGACCTTGATACCGGAATCATGAAGGTTCAGTCGCTCAGCCGAAGCATAAAAGAATTTTAACCGTTAA
>JAQSXD010000099.1 GCA_029266295.1 Bacillota bacterium
CCCGATTCAGTGATTCATAATCAGGTAAATTAAGGTGATCCTTACCCCCAAATCGCATTTGCATCAGTCGCACTTCGATTCAAGCGGGAGAAATCCGTTTTCACGAAGGAATTTGTTGCCAAAACCAGAAAGATAAGGCCGATCACCATGATGATTACAAACGACAGAAACGGCGTTACGATAAAGCCGCCTATATCGATGGCCAGCCCTTCTCTTACCAACTGCGCAGAAGGCAGATCTGTCTTTTCCAGCACGACCATCCGAAAGAATGCTGTCGCATAGGTCATGGGGTTAAAGTACGCCACAAAACGCAGCGATTCTGGCAGCATATCCAGCGGAATATACGCCCCCGAGAGGAAGGTCAAAGGCATGGTTATGGCTGTTTTGACAATTTGAAATGTCTGCCCGTTTCGAACCTTTGTAGCCATAAAAAGACCAACTCCGGAAAAAACAAGCCCCACGCTGATCATTGCACAAAGAACAAACAGTGGTGTAAGCCATGTGGTAAATTGAATCCCGATAAAAAGTCCGATCACCAGCACCAAAATCCCCTGAACGGTTGAGACCGTCGCTGCAGAAAGAAGCTGACCAAAGGCTACGGAGATCCTCTTTGCGGGAGAAACAAGAACCTCTTTCATAAATCCGCTGACCATGTCATCAACAGTGGAAGAAGCCAAATTCAATGAGCTTTCAAAGACCGTTGTGATGATCACTCCCGAAAGCATGTATGCGATCGGGTTATCAATAAAATCGGTCCTGAAAATCGCGCCAAATACATAGACAAAGAAAAGCGGAAAGATCAGGGAAAAAACCAAACCGGTTCTATTTCTGACAAAGGCTTTTAGCCCTCGTTTCCATAATGTAAAAACTGTATTCATACTATGCCTCCTCTCTGATCTTTTTCCCGGTTATTTCAAGGAACACGTCATTAAACGTACCTTTTTTAATCTCGATATTGGTGATATGATCCTTATGGCCGCTTAGAACTTGTAGCAGGCAGTCAATCTTCTCTGCCTCAACTTTATAATAGCCGTCCTTTTTCTCGTAGCTCAGATCATAACGGACCAGCATCTCCTCCAGCTCCGAGGAATTCTTTGTCGTGATATAAGCGGTGTCCTTGGTATAGGTCTTCTTGAGCGCGTATGGAGTATCATGCGCTACGATGACTCCATTATCAATGATTGCGATTTTATTGCAGATTTCCGCTTCCTCCATGTAATGGGTTGTTAGGAATATCGTTATATTTCGTTCTTTCTGAAGCTTGAGAATATATTCCCAGATATGCGCCCGGGTCTGGGGGTCCAGTCCTGTTGTCGGCTCGTCCAGAAACAGTACCTTGGGGTAATGAATCAGCCCCCGGGCAATTTCCACCCGGCGTTTCATCCCGCCGGACAACGCTGCAACCAGCTTCTTACGCTCGTCCAGAAGATCAACCAGTTTCAAAACAAACTGAATCCGTTCTTCCACTTCTCTTTTCGGTATATTGTAGAAAACACAATGCATTTTGAGGTTTTCTTCGATGGTCATCTTTGCATCCAATGTGGAATCTTGAAACACCACACCGATGGAGGATCTG
The DNA here is from genome assembly GCA_029266295.1 of Bacillota bacterium. GTDB lineage: Bacteria > Bacillota > Clostridia > Peptostreptococcales > Anaerovoracaceae > Anoxybacterium. Next base: position 1,577 of record JAQSXD010000099.1, read on the forward strand.
ACTTCGCTTTTTTGCGTTGTAACATCATATCCATTGATGGCAAGAGAGCCTGCTGTCTTTTCGAATATGGTGCACAGTGTATTTATAGTTGTACTTTTTCCTGCGCCATTGGGGCCCAGAAATGCAAAAATCGTTCCCTCCTCTACGCTGAAAGAAATATCATTTACAGCTAAGAAATCGCCATATTTTTTTGTAAAGTTTTTGACTTCGATGATAGAATTCATCCTAATCTCTCCTTTTCCGGCAGCTTCGGTACTAATTCCCTCTGCTGATACGTAATATTGATAATACCACATTTATTTATGTTTATTCAAGCAAATCCTTTCATGCTTTAAGTAGTGCCTTTTCATTGCTGTACCCTTGACAATACAACTGGGTATATGTTATTCTAATGAAATTAGTTAGACTTAGCTAACCCAGTCAAATCGTATGAACCTAACCACAATGGAAATTGAAATGGTATAATAACTTTAAAGCCATCCAACCCGCGTTTCACTTTGATTATAAATAGAAAGGAATACGAATGAATCATCACGATCATGATCACGACCATCACGACCACGCCCATGGACACGGCTGCAGCGGAGGCTGCTGCGGCGGCGGCGGCTGTGCGAGCCGAAAAACAGCGGCACCACTTACAGCTGAAGAAATAGAATTTCTAAAACAGCTGGCTCAGACCCCTTACCTTCCATTGGCAAGATTTGTACTCAAAAGTACAAAATCGAACCATTTTGAATCGGTGGCTTTGGCTCCGGTCCATCTGAAAGATAAGACCGATTCTATGGAAATGGTAAAAAGCATGGGTGCAGTATTGAAAAGCCTTGAAGAAAGAGGCTTCCTCACGCTGGATTACGAAGAGCCTCTGGAAAATGGAAATTATTCCGAATATGAGAACTCGGATCTTTATGCTTACTTTAAGGAAACGGTAGCGCAAGCCGAAAATCATGACGATTACTTATATGATATTCCAGACCTTGAGCATGGCAGCATTGCTCTGACCTACGCAGGGCAGCAGGCGATCATCGAAATGGATCAGAAGAGACAATAAATTAGTAATGATACTAAGGCATCCGGCGCAATCTGCTGCCGGATGCTTTATTAAATGCTGAAATTCTGGTGTCACTGATTCATTCCGTTCAGACCTGATAAAACTTCCTGCGCCTCATGAACCATATCGTCTACAATTTCTTTAGCTGTTTTAACACAACTGATGAGCCCCATAGACTGACCTGCTGCGAATACACAACCTTGCAGATTCCCGCTTACATAGCATTCCTTGCTATTCGTCCCCGAAATCAGAGGCATTAACTCTTCCAATGTCGCGCCCTGACGCTCCAGTTCCAATACCTTGATTGAAGTTTCATTCTTCAGATACCTGGCCATATTTTTTATGCTTCTCTGACAGGTAATCGTATCACTTTCTGCGGAGGCAACGATAGCATCTTTGAAGTTGCGGTGAATGATACACTCTTCTGACGCTACAAATCGAGTTCCAATCACGACACCCTGCGCACCAAGCGCGAGGGCCGCAGCAAGTCCTCTCCCATCGGCGATACCGCCTGCTGCAAGAACCGGAATCGTTACTGCTCTTGAAACACTGTTAATCAAAACAAAACTTCCAACCTCATCCATACCCGGATGCCCTGCTACTTCATAGCCCGCAAGCGTTACTGCATCCGCACCGAAAGATTCCGCTTTTTTTGCAAACTTCACACCAGTGCACTTATGGATCAGCTTCATACCTGCAGCTTTAATATCCGGCACGATGTCAGCTGGATTCCTTCCGGCAGTTTCAATAATTTGAACCTTTTCTTCTCTGCAAATCTGAATATATTCTCTTATCTTTTCTCCCATATCTAAGTCGGGGACGAGAGAGATATTAACTGCATAAGGTTTATCGGTTAATGCGTTCATCTCCTGCAGAGCTTTTCGGAAGTGATCCAGCTGCGGATAAATCGTGATGTTGATTGTACCGAGTCCCCCTGCATTGGAAACAGCCGCTGCAAGCTTAGGCACTCCCAAATGTTGCATGCCGCCCTGCATGATCGGGTATTTGACATGAAATAGTTCTGTAAATTTCGTTCTTAACATTTCATTCCCTCACTTCTAACCATATTGATTCCATCCTAGGATTCTAGTTCCATTCGATTACAGTTTCATTTCTTTAACATGATTATAATCCATTTTTTAGATCCGTCCAATAGCTTTTCCAGTACCGTAATGTGCTCTTGTCTTCACCCCTTCTCTAACCTCCATAAGATTCTGATTCGCCTGAAATGCAATGCACTGTATGATAGCAACATGACCGATGCTGTAATATACTGTATTAATTATATAAGGAGGAGCGAACATATGATTCGTAAAAATGAGCTGAATGGAGCCGAAAGGAACGCAGGCCAGATGGATGCCATACGTCAGGCGGGATGGATCTTTCGGGATCTAGCCGAGTGGATGAGAGCTTACATGATCAGCAGCTTTGAAGGGCTCAGTGATCTGGATGCAGTGCGGCAAAGACTATCTCAAATGCCGATGGAGTTCGGCAATGTCCTAAGATTATATTTTGGTAATGAAATTGCCGATACTTATACAACTATGTTTTCCGATTATATTGCTTCCGTCGAAGCAATGATTGACGCACAGAAGAACGGGGATGACAACGCAGTGAATGGATATATGGAACAGATCCATCACAATCTCCATCATAGCGCGTCGATTTTATCACAAATCAATCCTTTTTGGCAGGAAAATGAATGGAGAGCCTTATTCTTTCGATATCTGCTTCTGACAATCGATGAAGCAAATGCACTTTTATCGGGCGATGATAGGAAAAGCACTGAGATTTATGAAACCCTCTTGTCTGTTGCAAGGAGAATGGCGGACTATTTCGTAAATGGGCTCTCTCAATACATTACTTCCAATATGAATTCTACACAGCAATAAGTGATGAAAGTCTGCTATAGTTCGTGCCAAGTAGGTTCCTTAAACGGCGAACGTATGCTGGAGCTCAAGCTCGTCTCGGCCAGAACCTTAATTGTACCAAAAATTGCCGAAGGGGCTTGTACAACTGCACAGCCCCTTCGTTTCTGCTATCGTTACGATTCATTCCTTGTATCTAATTTATATCTTTAATTGAAGGCTTTTAAAAAGTTCACGATGCCTTCTGTATTATATCGAGCTGCTTTGTCTCTCCATTCATCACTTCTCAAAAGTTCCACTTCATCAATATTGGTAAAGAATCCATGCTCTATGAGCACCGCAGGAATATATGTATTTTTGATCACATAGAAATTTGCCGTTTTAATTCCCCTGTTAAGAATTCCGATTCCCGGGAAATTGGCGTTTGAAATGGACTTAGCGAGCTGGTTACCCAATACGCTGCCCTGGTAATGATAAATCTCCCACCCATTTGGGCTGGTCCAATCTTTGCCGCTTCCGAACGCATTGGCATGGATACTGACAAAGATATCGGCATCAGAATTGTTTGCACTTTCACATCTGCTTGCAAGACTTGGATCAGAATCATCATTTACCGTAAGAAGCACCTCGATTCCCTCAGCCTCCAGATATGTCTTCATCTTGGCGGCTACGGCCCTGTTAAATTCGTACTCCTTCAATAAGCCTTCAGGACTTTGTTTTCCTGCAGTCACTTCTCCATGACCCGGGTCCAACATCACTACAAGCTTTCCGTCTTCCATAGGATTAAAATAGGTGCTGAGGGTTTGGAATGTAATGGTTAGGGTTTTACCATCAGGCGACATGTTTATAGACGGATTTGACGCTTCCTTTAAATCACAAACGACTCTGACTGAATTTTCATTATAAGTTCCTGCTCTTACCGACGATAAGGGGGAATCCTTCTGGTCATAATTTAAGTCAGATACCTTAGGGTCCAACTGAAATCCTTTCACATCCAAAGCAAATCGGTCAGGCGAAGTGAGCATCGTTGACAGATAATCCTCCGTACCTTTGAGCGCCTCTGACAATTGAACGGTTACCACTGTATTTTCAGTTTTTGACGTTCCCTCCTCCACAGACACTTCTGTGACATAGCCTTTGAACTCCGGAACAACTGTTTTTTCAGGTGATGTGATGGTCACCGTCCTTGTGGATTCATTCCAGCCTACTAGAAATCCAAGCTCTTCTGCTACAAATCTGGCAGGGATCACGGTCCTGCTGTTATTGATTGTGGCAGGAACGTCCAATGTTTTGGTTTTCCCGTTTACCTCGGCGGTTTTATCGTTGATTTTAAGAATCACGGTGGTGGAATCATATTCTACTGTAACTGTGTAATTTTTCTCATCCCATGTTACCGTACCTCCAAGGGCTTCAAATACCGTCCTTGCCGGAACCAGGGTTCGACCATCCTGAATATAAGGCATTACATCTGCTGATACTGGTTCGTTATTTATTACGAGCTTAACGTCAGCTGCGGTTGCTGCGTCAGCTGTTATTCCCATGATTGTGAAAAAAAACATTATGAAGATCACTGCAGCTGCCGAATTAATTTTTTTTGTCATAAAACCCCCTTTTTTTATGCAGAACGCATCTAAAAACTGCTCTGGCAACTTTTAGACACACCCTTGTAAAACTAGCTTTACCTCTGCAGATTATATCAGAGGATTCGACAAAAATCTATTTGTATAACCAAATGGTAACACGACTGAAATATAAATGTTATATAGCGCTTATCAATCGAATTCTGTTGATCCTGTGCCCACAAAATAATGAGGCACCCTCTCATTAGGATGCCTCAACGCTTGTTTGTTTTAAATTTTTATACTGTTTTCAAATAAAAACATAGATTAATTGAAAATAGTATTAGAATTTGCCGGACAGCTGTTGTTCTGCCATCTCAACAAGTCTCTTGGTCATATAACCGCCAACATAACCGTTCTGTCTAGCTGTAAGATTTCCCTTGTCTGTGGAATCATAATTGGACAGGCCGAGTTCACTGGCGATTTCAGTTTTCATGTTGTTCAGACCATTCTTTGCACTTGGTTTTACTGGTGTATTTGTACTTGCCATTTTGATTCACCTCCTTTATACAAGTTAATATGACCGATATAACAGGAAATATAGTTAGTAAATTATGGCTCTATTTCGCGTCGCCTTCTTTCAGAACTGTTAGCATCATTGGTAAAAACAAGGATAGGACCCATGCCCTTATCTCGAAGATGCGAGTTGATCGTTTAAAGTTACTGAATTGGTTGAATGGTCAAAAGAAAAACGCTTCAGTATTTCAGCGTTTTTCTTTGATTTGCTTTTCCATAGATTGTGTATGACGTTTGCTATCAGCTGATATCATATAATATTCTGTAGATATCCTGATTTGCCAGAACCTTTTCGATATACTCTTTTGTTTCCTTATACGGGATCCCGCTGCAGTCTGTCCCGTCTGGGGAGATCAGCGAGTTGTCTATCCAGCTTGCTACATTGCCCCGGCCTGCATTATAAGCTGCGAGAACAAGCTCAACATATCCGAATTCCCTCCGGATGTTGTCGACGTACCATGCTCCCATTTTAATATTTGTCTCAGGTTTATAAAGATCGTCGGCGGTGAAGCTCTCATCTCCCATGGACTCCGCGATCCAAAAAGCGGTAGGCTCTGTGAGCTGCATCAGTCCGATCGCGCCTTTATGCGACGCTGCGTTCTTGTCAAATCTGCTTTCCACTTTAATGATCGCCGCTAAAAGATAGGGATCTATATCATATTCGCTGGAATATTTTATAATATAATCTTTATATGCAACGGGATAAACATGATTGATGGCTGCCTTTGCAGCAAATGCCGCAACCAGCAAAATGATTAGTAGCATAACAAATCTTCGGGTTCTCGCCATTCCATTCTCCTAAATGATTTTTTCCTGCATGGGCTATTCTGTATTTCCGACTTGATAATATCCCGACGCCTTATCATGATATCATAAAATACTTAGATAGGAAAGCAATAGTATCCGCTGGCAAATCCCAACAATGAACCCTTAACTTGGATTAGCAATTCTTTATTTCACATCGTTTAAAACACCCATAAAAATCGGCATATGAAACTCGTTATCCACGATCATAAAAAAAAATGGGCGGTTTAGTTCCACGATTTTAGGCTCATCCTGTGTAGCAACTGCCCCACAAAGCATTTCTACTGCAGTAACAGCGCCTGCCTTTGTCCCTTTTTCATCTACATCGATTTTTGTCTTATGAATCACACGGTTTATATAAAGATTTCCTTCACTCGAACCCATAGAACTGAAATCCGCAAGATCCACATCAAAAGCGTCCTTGATACCCAGCTCCTTCAATATTTGAGAAAGTTCCTTGCTATATTCAAAGGTAAATTTAGGAATAGAGGCATATACTTTTTCATCACTTTGTTTCTTTAACGCTTTCATGAGCATTTTGCCGTCTAGCGAGTTTATAAAGTCCGATACCGGAAGCCCCTCCTCAGGCAATAATGCGACAAAGGAATATTGATCATCTGCATACGGCTTTGAGAATCCAATGGCATTGGGAAGCTCTATATAACTGTATTCGGTGCTGTCCATAAAATCAACTGTCTTTTTATTGCCGGCCTTGTTCGTAAACTCGCCCTCGCTGATAGAGGTATCTTGGTAGATATCCTTCCACTCAGCATCAAAAGACAGTGCGTTGATGAGATATAGCACAGAATTCTCAGGTGGTCTCTCACTTAAGAGCTCTTGAATCTGTCCATCCGTTTTTTTATTGACCCAAGCATTGATGTCATTTTTCGTGCCGTCATCAAAGGGAGCCTTATACACCTCGGCATTGTAATAATCCTTGTTCGTTTGCAAAAATCCCTTTTCTATCATCAAATTCTCTGTATCCTTAAACCAAATGGAGTTGGCTAGGCTTACCTTGTATTTGTCACTCGTTGGGAGATCCGCTTGATAGGCATAGAGATATTCATTCAGACTACCTATGTCTGCACCGAAAACCTCCTCCATTTCGGACAGAGTGTTCTTTTCCGCCCCGTTTGCCGTCATAGCAAGAGCGGAAATAATAGAAAGCGGCGAGATAAGCGTGTTTTCATCCTCGTGAATTTTCTTGAAAATATCAAGGGAAAAATCTACGATTTCCGTTGTTTTATCAGTAATGTTTTGCTGTTGATTTCCAATTAAGGTTGAAGCAATATCCTTTCCGTTAACGCCTTTCATTAAATTTTCGGCCGTTGGACTTGCACAGCCGGAACACGCTGTAACCATTAGTAGTAATACAAGCCATAAAATCATTTTTTTCATAAAAACCCCTCCTAACAATTAGGACGGTAATTTTTGTCAAATGTTCCATATAGAAAAGCAAAGTCTCACGCAACCTGCTTTTTTCTTAGTTTCTCCAGTACGAGCATCAAAATATAGATTGCTGCCACATTAATGCAAAACGTAAATAAATTAATTGAGATTAATTTAAGTATCGTCGGATGCCACCCTGTATTGACAGAAGCAAAGGCACTTTTGAAGATAGATAAAAAACTTAATGGGTATCCTAATCGTATTTCGTTTCCTAATACTCTAAAAGGTAATAACAAGCTTGCCACAGTGATCAGAACTGATCTTATAAGAATCACTCTATTTATTTTCATCGTTTCGAAATCCTTTACTGATTTTTTATTTCGGAAGATCTAATTAGCCTAATTGCTTAGGCTTTCCAGTTTTTCAATATAACTGACGGGATTAATAATATAATAACCGGCTTCGGTTTTACTTTTTGTTTCCTCCAAGGCTTGCTGCATTTGTTCATAGGTCAAATCGGGATTGATCTCAAGCCCCAGCGTGCATAATCCAGCAAAATAAGGAATTGCCCAACTCCATCCACCTACGCCATAATAGGTATATCCATCATCAGACTGGTTATTGGCGGTCGTTCTATAATCACCTGGAATAATGATTACGGATTGTTTGTCAATCTTCTGCTCCGCAAAACCGATTGCAATGTCGTAATTTAGAACATTATTTCTATCCTTATTAGGAGGACAGCCGCCCCATATAAAGTTATCCCCAACATTATTGGAGTAGATTACTATAACGCCTTGATCATTTGCTTTCTGTACCGTTTTTTGCCAGCTTTCCCAATGTGCATCGTCATAGGATAAACCATCAGAGATAGAGACGATTCTAATTTTTTCTTTCTCTCTCAATCCTTGATTTAATTCAATTAGTTTATCGATTGCCTTACGATAATTATCAAAATTTTTACCGTTGTCCGGTACTGCGAAATAAAAAAATTTTGCATCTGGGGCCACTCCGCAATTTTGACCTGCCAGTATCGATGCACAACTCATGCCGTGAAAATGAACCCGCGTATCCGCTTCAACTTGAATATATGTAAAATTGTCTTTATTGAACTCATTGCTAGTAGAAAGGATAGGCTTGTCGATCATTGCCAC
>JAQSXD010000100.1 GCA_029266295.1 Bacillota bacterium
AGGAACTGCATATGTTGTAAGGTTGCTAGATGGTACGTTCCGTTGGTTGAGTGACAGATCGTTGGGTTCTAATGACCCAAATCACGCCTATAGATTAGAAGAGGGAGAGATCGGCGTGGTAGTTTCAGATGCTTATCAAAATTTCGCTAAAGAAGGAGAAAAATACAAGGTTTATAAGGTTGCTTACGACGTAGATTATTATGGCGTTTTTATTGGAGATGTACTACACTGGTTTGGTGGTTTTCAATTAGCAAAATATGAGTAAAATCAGCTCCTGCTCGGAAGCGAGAAATCGTTGATATACAAAGAAAAAAGCCCGTAATCGTTGAGATTACGAGCTTTCTTTTTTGTGTATAATTACCAAAATCGATATCTTTTGATTTGCCACCTCAAAAACAGTGTATTCGAACTCTAACCTGAACGGTTAACCAGAGGGTCCCCCAACAGTTTTACGAGCGTTTTTGATCAGTCCGATATGAGTTCTTTATAAATCGCTCCAAGATGGCAGCAACCTCTGCTCGTGAGGCTGGGCTTTGTGGGTTCAGATTGCCGCTGTCGTCGCCTTTAATGATTCCTGAACCGCAGGCCCACTGCAAGGCAGAGTGGGCATATTCAGAAATATCAGTCGAATCATTATATGACAGGATATTCGTATCCTTGCCGACCGACACATCCAGCCCCTTGTACTTTGCATAGTTGTAAAGCATCACAGCAAGCTGCTCGCGGCTCAAAGCGTTTTCGGGTGCGAACTGATTGCTACCGACACCGCCCACGATGCCCTTTGCAGAAGCCCAGGCTGCAGCATTCTCATACCATGCACCGGAGGGAATATCAGCAAAGGCATTTGTATAACTGCCCTTATCACCGCTCAGGCGGTGCAAAACGGTGACAATCATTCCTCTAGTCATTGTGCCGTTGGGACTGAACGCATCAGAACTGGTGCCGGTCATCAGGCCATTTTCATATGCGTACATGATATTTCCGTAGAACCAGTCGTCCTTATTAATATCCTTAAATGGATTTTCGGTTTTCATAAAAGAAGCTGAAATTGTGTGAGCTAAGCTAACATTTTTAAAAGTGTAAGTTGAAACTGTACCGACGGAAATGCCGTCCACAAGCACATCTTCTATTTTGAAGCCCTTGTCGGCAGTAATCGCATAAGTAGCATTACTGCCGTATTCTACAGAATTGCTACCCGAGGGGCTGATGCTTCCGCCCGTGCTCGAAGAGGCGGAGATTGTGTAGTAGGTGGGTGAGTATCGACCTCTGCCAGAGGAGGGCTTTGCTTGAACGGTAAAAGTAATGCCTACAGTTGCAGTACTGCCCCCTGGAATTTCAATGGTAAGTGTTTTAGCGTGAGCTCCCACAGATAGACCGTCAGCGGGCTTAGCGGTGAATGTGCTTGTGCCACCTGCTGAGATAGGAGACGAGGTGTAAGTTACATTATAATCCGTACCGCCGCCTGTTATGGAATAACCAGTTATCGCCTCCATGCCGTTGTTTTTAATAGTAATGGTTTGTCCATCTGGGGCCGTGGCGTAGCCCTCAGTTATTGAGCCAAAGTCTAGGCTCTTTGGTAATGTGCAAATTGCTGAAACACCCTTCGCGGTAATGACCACTGGGCCGTTTACATTTGCCACCTTAATTTCTCCGAAGTCAGAACTGTAGTAATATTCGCCTGCAGAGTCAGCTTTGTCGGCGCTACTTACAGGCATAACAGGCGTTCCCCCCACTGTGACAGAAACGCTTTCAGGAAGCAGATAACCTTCGTTAGCTTTGAGAGAAAACGTGCAGTCCTCGCCATCTACTGCATATATAGGACTACCATCGGCCTTTTCTAAATTCACAAGGGAATAGGTCACTTTATGGCCTACTATGGGCTGTAAGGCGCTTGCATAGTCAGTTTTATAGTCGCCGTTGTACTGCTCATTGAACACCTTAAGCGTGGCATTGTCTCCGAGTGTAACGCCGGAGGGAATGTTAATTGTTGCTGAGCCGCTGGAATTAGTCAATTTTCGGATTCGACCATAGTGAAGGATATAGCCAAGGTCGTCGACAATAACCGCTGAAATGTACTCGTTTGCCCCCGCCTTAGCACCGTAGTAATCAAAGCCAACGCTGTTGGCGGATACCGCTGTTGGCGAAACGCCAAAGTTTCTGTTACTATCAAGAAGCGTCAGCGTCCATTCGCTGGGCTTGGTGGTCGAAACCTTTGTCAGTGCGTCTGCACCTTCACTGCCGGAGGCTTTACCGCCTTGGGCGGTTTCAGTGGCAGCAGAGGCAAAGAGGACAGCGTTTTTATTTAAGTTGAAAGCAGGACGAAGATTACTAAACATTAATGGATCTGTAGTGTCTACTTTGCCATCTTTACAAACTATACCTTGTTGCGAGATTTTTGAGCGAACCCACCAAAGATCGCCCTCGCTACTATCGTTGACCTTTGCAACAAGGTTTGTTCCCTCCGTGCCATAATATGTTATTGCTTCCTCTGCAGAAAGAAGGAACATTCTATCACCTTGCAATATGTTTGTAACTGCAGGAAAAGAGCGATTGTAACAAGCTGTGGTAAACACACTATCACTCTTTGTTGTAGCAACCATAACTCTCTGCTCATTTAAGCTGAAATTGCCGCTGTCAGCTGCAAAGGTGGTATTTACCCATTTTCGTGCTCTACTGTCTTTGTAGCCGGATTCTCTATCGCCAAAAGACAAATGTTGAGGACTAAAACAATATTTTGACTGCAGGAACATGGCATCACTGTTGGGAATAGTTATACTTCCGTCGCTTAAGGTATCAGTCGTTCCAGTGGCATTACCTGCTTCTGAGTCCAGTACGCACCATTGAATTGGATTGCTGTTGTAGCCGCCGAAATATATATAATTCCCATCTATGATGCCGCCTGTGCCCAGTCTAATTCCACTCGAGCCTTTTGCGCTTGCCGGTATTGATATTGTAGGCAGCAGCGCAATTATCATGCACAGGCACAGCAGCAGGCTTAAAAAACGTTTTACTCTCATTTCATTTCCTCCGACTCTGATTTAATTTTAAGATGCCACGCATCACACATACATAGGCCAATGGGGTCATAAGGCATTTGCTCTCGGTGGAACCAGCCGCAGCCGCCGCAGTCAAAGGGCTTTGGCTCTCCTGATGTCTTGGGCTTGCATTGAGCGCAGCTCTCCTGCTCTGCAGTCGAAAAGGGCCTGCCCTCATCGGTATACTCCGGTCGCTCCGCAAAGTCTGGATAGACCGGGTAGCTCTCCTTGAGCTGCTCGTCGTATTCCAGATATATTGAGAACACCCTGCCACCCATCTGGCAGACCCTATACAGTTTTTTTGCTCAGGCATAAGTTCGCACCTCTTTCTCAAATAGAAAAACCCTTATGATAGCTTTTGAAACTATCATAGGGGTTAATTCATAGTTTGTGAAGTGACTTTTTGATCCTAAAAAGTCACGTTTTTTGACCGTTAAAACACATATTTTGCCAGCTCATCCCGTCCGGAAATAAACAGTTTTTCGTAAATCTCCAGCATGATATTTTTAAGCCTTCCGACGGTAATACTATACTGCTCTGCAATTTCTGCGTAAGGAGTACGGTGCGCCACAAGCAGGGCAATATGATACTCCCGCACGGAAAGTATCAGCGTAATGTTATCCTTTGTGAACAGGTTGTGAAAGGTGATCCAATTTTTAATTGCGCTCTCACATTGCCGAAGAACGGCATCATAGTAATCGGGAAAGGAGTCTTTCAGGCACTGCTCGACAAGTCCGCCAAGGGCGATAATGCTCTCCGCAAAAGGAGTTATAAAACCGTGGGGTAAAGCAAGGTTCATCGCTTCCATCAGCCACCGTCGGGCATCATCGCTGCGGCTTAGACAACTGCACGCGATGGCGCATACTACACGGAAATAGATATCCATCTGTGTGATTCCCTGCTGCGATTCACATAGGGCCAGAGCGGTTTGCCCGACAGTCAGCATGGCTTCAAACTGGCGTGTGCTCTGCAAGTACTTTGCTCGAATATAGAGCGCGATGGGTCTTATCTGTACCGGAAGCGCGCTAAAATTGCCCTCTTTCATCCAGCTTGGAACCATATTTGGAGCCATTGCGCTCACATCTGCGGCTGCAAGTGACATCTCCGCAAAAGCGGAAACATTGCGTCCTGCGTTGTCAGTTATGTATATTTTGAGGTATTCAGCAATTTCTGTATATTTACGGTAATCTCCCATACTGACTGCCGTTACTATCGCCATATAGCAGGCGCGCAGCTTGGCCGCTTCGTCTCCCTCGGTCTTTTTAAAGCAGATCAGCGCCCGCTCAAAATCGCCTCGCAAATAGGAGAGCTCCAATTCGTATTGAATTCGCAGCCGTTCATCTTCTAAGAATTCCAGAATCGCGTCCGGGTTATTTGCCGGCATGGGCATGCTGGTGGATGCAATCACAAAGAAGAGCTCATCGGATAATGATTTATCCGGCAACTTTTTTTCACTTCGTGGATCGGAAGGCTTTTCCGCATCAGCCGGAATCATCCAAGCCTTTCCAAATTTCCTGGCCCCTGAAATGCGGTTGTTGGATACTAATCTTTGAACCTGCCGTAGTGAAATATTCCACCTTTTAGAGGCCTCTGAGACGGAAATATAGCCCATTTGGCAACACCGTCCTTTCTATGCGAAATAACATTTAGATTATAGTCGCAATCGCGACATGTTGCAAAGAAAAATATTTTATAACACTAAAAACGATGACATGCGAATTTTTTCGCATGTCATCGTTTTTAGAAAGAAATTTGGTGGAGGCGGGGGGAGTTGAACCCCCGTCCGAAAACATTTTCACAGGAACTTCTCCGGGCGCAGACGGTTATTTACATTCCCTTGCTATGCCGTAAGGCCGTCATACTACATAGCTTAGTAGCTTCATTGGTCATGCTGTGGGCAAAGCTTACCACAGGCACGTGCACCACTCATTTCACGCCCAAACCCGGCTCGTGGTCCTTCCGGGCAGGACGGCCGCATTAAGCAGCGGCGAGAACTACGTTATTGTTGTTCTTTAATTTATAGATGCCAATTTTAAGGATGTTAGGCGCATCCGCCCGCTATTCCTGCTTCCATATCCCCGTCGAAACCAGTACGCCCCCATATAAGGCCGTCATAGACGGCCAAAGTAAACCAAGGGGGAAGAAATGATTATATCACAGTCGGTTCTGGATAATCAATAGCAAAGGTTTCCACAGTGGTGGATTTGATCCGCTGGTCAACCTTGGGTTTGTCCTGCATATTAGTTTTTGCTGATACAATTTTATCTACTACATCCATGCCCTCAATTACCATACCAAACGAAGCATATTGTCCATCCAGGTGAGGTGACTTCTCAACCATAATAAAAAATTGGCTACCAGCAGAGTTCGGTTGCATGGAACGCGCCATGGAGAGTACCCCACGATCATGCGCCAAGTCGTTCTGGAATCCATTCATGGAAAACTCGCCGGGAATGGTATAACCTGGGCCGCCTGTACCTGTACCATGGGGGCAACCACCCTGTATCATAAATCCTGGGATCACTCGATGAAAGATTAAACCGTCATAATAGCCTTTCTGAATGAGACTAATAAAGTTATTAACGCTGTTGGGTGCCACATCTGGATACAGTTCTGCGACAATTTTGCCGCCGTCTTCCATTTCGATGGTTACAATCGGATTCTTCTTTTCCATAAGTTGTTCTCCTTTTTTTATGAGACATAGCTACCGCTGTTTTAATGCACGATCAATTTCTCGCTTGGCATCCCGCTTGGCGTCTGCTTCTCGTTTGTCATAAAGCTTTTTACCCTTACAAAGACCGATCTCAACCTTTACCTTAGGCCCGCTAAAATAGAGGCTGAGAGGAACAAGCGTATAGCCGTCCTGTTGAATTTTTCCATACAAGCGCATGATCTCACGCTTATGCATGAGAAGTCTGCGCGGACGCCGTGGTTCCTTATTGAAAATGTTTCCCTTTTCATACGGACTTACATGCATGCCATTGATGGTCATTTGCCCATCTTTGATGGTGCAAAAGGAATCCTTCAAATTTACGCTGCCTAAGCGAATTGACTTCACTTCAGTTCCGGCCAGTTCAATTCCAGCTTCATAGCGGTCTTCTACAAAGTAGTCGTGGAACGCCTTGCTGTTTTTGGCAATGTTTTTATTCTTTTGCTCCGACATAGTAGACGTTCCCTTCCTGATACTCATCCACGGTAATGTTGATACTTCAATTATACCATATATAGTAAACCAAATACAACTGTGAATCAGAAATTTATTAGACAGCCTAGTTCTAGCTTTGCTACTTATTCGACACTTGCAGGAAGGGTAAATGATTGATTTGCGCAAGAGTAATGAAGAGGCTATACTCATGGCGCTTTGTCAAATCGCACAGGAAAGCCAAAAAAAACGCAAGAAAAATCGTGTCATTCTTTGTTACTGTAGTGGTTGCGGGTTGTGGGTAGATGTGCTAGAATATACCTCAACGTGAAAACAAATGGCCGTGTATAGAGGACAAAACGAAGGCGGTGTGCATAGTATGGCAAAATCACCTGATTATTACATTGTAGAAGCATCTGCGCTACCGGAAATCTTTCACAAGGTAGTGGAAGCCAGAAGGCTTTTGGATACTGGAGAAGCAGAAACCGTGAACAAGGCAGTACAGGTCACTGGAATCAGCCGAAGTGCATTTTATAAATACAAAGATGCAGTTCGGCCATTTCAGGATATGCTGCATGGTCGGATAATTACCTTTCAGATGATGATGAAGGATGAGCCAGGAATTCTTTCTGCCGTGCTCAACTTATTTGCAGGCTCTGGTGCAAACATATTGACCATCAACCAGGGGATTCCTCTGAATGGATGCGCTGCAGTTAATATTAGTGTTGAGACCTCTGCGATGCAAATCACAATTAATGAATTGTTGGAGCGGCTTTCTGCTCAAAACGGTGTGCTGCGGAGTGAAATTTTAGCGGGATGAGGAGCCTGAAGAAAGGAAGCTGGATGATAATCATCATGGCAACTTGATATGATCAGTTGGGAAGGAATGGATACGAGATGATTAATGTAGCCGTATTGGGATTTGGTGTGGTAGGATCCGGCGTTGTAGAGCTTTTGACCGGCACAGGAAGCGAGTACAGTAAAAAAGCCGATGATCTGATCCAATTAAAATACATTTTAGACGTTCGAGATTTTTCAGATAGTCCATTTGCGCCCTATTTTGTAAAAGATTTTTCTGTGATCGAACAGGACCCAGAGGTTGATATTGTGGTGGAGACCATAGGCGGTGCTGCGATTGCATTAGACTTTACGGAGCGGGCGATAAAAGCAGGGAAGAGTGTAGTGACCTCCAATAAAGAAGTGGTGGCGACCAACGGATACCGTCTTCTGGAATTGGCACGAGAAAATCATGTCACTTATCTGTTTGAAGCCAGTGTCGGTGGAGGGATTCCTATTCTTCGCCCTCTTAACCAATGCATGGCTGCAAATCGAATCTTGGAGATTTGCGGCATTTTAAACGGGACCACGAACTATATCTTCACTAGGATGATTGAAGCTGGCCTGACCTTTGAAAAAGCATTAATGGAAGCACAGGAGAACGGCTATGCTGAACGGGACCCTTCGGCGGACATTGAAGGGTGGGATACCTGCAGGAAAATTTGCATTCTGGCGTCGATCGCCTATGGCTGGCATGTCTTGCCGGAACAGGTATCTACCATCGGTATCACGAAAGTGAGTTTAGAGGACGTGGCTTATGCTGCTGCCTGTAATCGAAAGATTAAGCTGTTGGGCCGAGCCATCCATCGTGAGGATGTTACCATCTGCGCATACGTGGAACCGCACTTAGTAAGCGTACAAAATCCATTAGCTGGTGTAGAAGATGTGTTCAACGCCATTACAGTCAAAGGAAATGCTACTGGCGATGTCATGTTCTATGGCAGGGGAGCAGGCAAAATGCCGACTGCCAGTGCAGTGGTAGCAGATGTGATCGCGATTGCTCGCCAGATGGAACGTAGTGCTTACCGCCCTTGGTTGCCGCCACGTGAAGATGGCGTGGTATCGGCGGATACCTTGTCCAGTCGATGGTTGGTCCGACTAAAATCCGGCAGCATCCTAAATGCTGAAACGATTAACCCAGAGCAAAAGATAGAGGGGGAAAACGGGTATCTAACAGAACCCATGACCCGTCCAGAACTGATAAAGAATTTAGATGGACTAGAGATAATTTCCATGATTCGAGTGTTAGATTAATGGATATTTTTGCTTGCCGTTATACCTGAAAGCGCATAAAATAGAGAGAAGTATAGTTGCCTTCGGTGGGGATTCTAGGACAGAGTTTCCACCATGATTTAGGGGGATTGAGATATTATGGCATTGATTGTTCAAAAGTTTGGAGGAACATCCGTAGCGGATGCTGACCGAATTCGTAATGTGGCAAGAATCATCACAGACTCTTATCGACAAGGAAATAGTGTGGTTGCGGTATTGTCCGCCCAAGGAGATACCACGGACGATCTGATTACAAAGGCACAGGAGATTAACCCGAGGGCGTCCAAGCGGGAAATGGATATGCTTCTATCCACGGGAGAGCAGATTTCCTGTGCACTTTGTGCTATGGCGATTGAAGCAATGGGATATCCGGTGGTTTCGCTAACTGGATGGCAGGCGGGAGTTTCCACCAACAGTGCCTACAGCGATGCCCGCATCAAACGAATCAATACAGAGCGCATTGTAACTGAATTGGATCGAAACACCATTGTAATTGTCACTGGATTTCAGGGAATCAATAAGTTTGATGACATTACAACACTAGGTAGGGGTGGCTCAGACACGTCTGCTGTTGCGTTTGCTGCGGCACTGCAAGCAGATTTATGCCAGATTTATACTGATGTTGAGGGCGTGTACACAGCTGATCCAAGGTTTGTAGAAGATGCAAAAAAATTGGAAGAGATTACTTATGACGAAATGCTGGAGCTTGCTAGTTTGGGCGCTCAGGTGCTACATAACCGTTCAGTAGAAATGGCAAAAAAATACCAGGTAAATTTGGAGGTGCTCTCCAGTTTCTCCCACAAGCCAGGGACAAAAGTAAAGGAGGTTGTGAAAAAGATGGAAAAGACCCATGTTGTTGGAGTGGCGAAAGATAAAAATGTAGGGCGCTTAGCACTAATCGAATTAGAAGATCGGCCCGGTATTGCATATAAGGTGTTTTCCCTACTGGCAAAAGCACACATCAATGTAGATATTATTCTCCAATCCATTGGACGAGGAAACACCAAAGATATCAGTTTTACCGTGAAGCGGGGCGACTTAGAGGAAGCCAGAAGGATTCTAGAGGAACATAAAAACTCAATTGGATTTGACCACATTGATGTTTCCAGCAATTTGGCCAAGGTATCCATTGTCGGGGCAGGGATGATTGATAATCCAGGTGTTGCATCTCAGATGTTTGAGGCGCTATATGGAGCGAGTATCAATATCCAGATGATTTCAACCAGTGAGATCAAAGTTTCTGTACTGTTGGATGAAGAGGATGCCGACAAGGCAGTACAGGTCATTCACCGCAGTTTCTTTGCAGAGTAGGAAGGAAGGATCTTCCACACCAAGCAAAAAGAGCACGAAATTCTGTAGTTTTTGTGAAAAACAACAGAATTTCAAAAGGAATCTCGGTTATAATTGTGATTTTTTTTAGCTTGGAGCGGTGTAGAATTGACTTGTTTTTTTAGCGATCCTTTGATATAATACGACTTGCTATGGGAATGAAATTGTGTGCATTCGTGTCGCAATTTCATATCAAAGGATAAAACGGCCCAAGCTTGTTCTCTGAGATATTTTGAGGATTATATTTCTAAGGACAGGGCCGAGATATCGAACATAAATCTATCTATAAAAATAGGGGGAAATCAGAAATGAACATGCTTGTTTGTG
>JAQSXD010000101.1 GCA_029266295.1 Bacillota bacterium
TGTCCATATCAACGATCCATAATATTCCTGGTTGGGATTTCTTGACCGAGGTTGCGAAATTAAAAAATGCGCTGTCAAGCAGATTAAGATCTAGCTTTCGAACGCATTTTAAACACTATATTTTTCTTATTGTTTCTCTGAAACACTGATTCTCAGCATGTTTCCTATGTTCAATTTATAGACTTATTATGTTCCAGCTTCTCAATAGAATCCTGCTTTTGGTTATTCCTTTGTTGGCGCAGGATAATCCTTGGTCAGATATTCAATTTCTTTTTTGCCACGCATCTCATCGATCTGCTTTTGAGCTTCCTCGCTGACAAGGGTGGATTTTATGGTTTCTTTCACTTCATCAAAGGTCTTAGTCCCCTGTTTCTTATCTGTTACTTTAATGATATGATAACCAAACTCAGTCTTGACGATATCGCTGACTTCGCCCGGCTGCATTGCAAACGCAGCATCCTCAAATTCTTTTACCATTTGTCCTCTTCCAAAGGTACCCAGGCTACCTCCGGCATCCTTTGTTCCATCAGTCCCGTATTCCTTTGCAAGATCCTCAAATTTCTCTCCGGCATTCAGCTTTTCCAAAACCTCTTTAGCGGTGTCTTCTGAGGCCACGAGAATATGACTTGCGGTAACTTCATCCACATTATAATTGCTTGTGTTTGCATCATAAAATGATTTCGCATCAGCATCAATGTTTGCCATTCCTGCTTCTACCTCTTCAAAATAGGCATTTCTATAAAATTGATCATAATAAAAACCGTTGAGGGTTTCGTCTGTAATTTTTTTCTCTGTTAGAAAGTCCTTCACAACATCTGTTGACTTTGCCTCATCAACAAAGCTCTTCGCATCCGCTTCAATCGTATCGGGCAGCGGATTTTCTCCCTTGTCTTCGTAATATTGCCTGATTGTTTTCATTGAGATCATATCTTCCAGCATCTGAGCCTTTATCGTCTTGATACCGTCCTCTGGGAATTGGGTTAAATCAACACCCTGCATAAATGCCGCCAACTCCGTATACTGCTCCAATTGATACACATTGATTGTGGTCTGCCCTATCTTTACCAGATCTTTTCCCTCACTGCTTTTTTCGCCGCAGGCAGCAAGTCCCAGAGTTAGGAATGCAACCAGAAGGATCGCCATTAATTTCTTCATTCGTAAATCTCCTCTACCAATTTCATTTCGTTAATGCTACGCTGTATGGTTTATTATACCATAAAATGATTTAAAAACGTGGTCACTTGATGAAGTTTATTCTTCCCTGTAAAATTACATTTAATAAATGGTTTTACACCGGCGTGGATCAAGATACCCAATCCATATATTTCTGAAAGTTTCACTATTTTTTTCGGATGCAGCAAATTTTGGTCGTAAAATTCAAAGATCAGCTTTTTCTGCTCTTCATGTATCCTTGAGATCCCTGATTTTTCGGCCATTGCGCGAATATAAGATACATTGATCAGATTCATTACCTCCTGAGGCAATTCTCCGAATCGGTCAATCAGTTCGTCGATGATCTCTTCCTGATCCTCCGTATCTTTGATTGCCGCAATCTTCTTATACATCTGCAGCTTCAGAAGCTCTTCACCAATGTAGGCATCGGGAATATAGGCTGACACATCAAGTTCAATGGAGGTCTCTTCTCTATCAGGGTTGACAATTTCTCCCCCCAATGCTCTCACCGCGTCATCCACCAGCTTGCAGTACAGCTCATAGCCGATACTCATCATATGGCCATGCTGCTCCGTTCCAAGGAGATTTCCTGCCCCTCTGATTTCCAGATCTCTCATCGCGATATGGAAGCCTGCTCCAAATTCCGTAAACTCCTTAATGGCTCTGAGGCGCTTTTCCGCCAGTTCAGACAGGACTTTATCCTTCTGATACATCAGATAGGCGTAGGCCATTCTCGTGGAGCGCCCAACCCTTCCGCGCAGTTGGTAAAGCTGTGACAGTCCATACCGATCGGCATCTAAGATGATGATGGTATTGACATTGGGGATATCAATGCCCGATTCAATAATGGTTGTAGCCACCAGAACATTGGACTCATGATTCACGAAATCGATCATCACATCCTCAAGTTCCTTTTCATTCATCTGCCCATGGCCCACAGAAACCACCGCATCGGGAACAAGCTGAGAGATCTGCGCAGCAATTTTGTGGATTCCTCTAACACGATTATAGACCACATACACCTGTCCATCCCTATCAAGCTCTCTTTGGATTGCATCCCGGATCAATTCATCATCCTGTTCGAGAACATAGGTCTGTACCGGATATCGTTCCTCCGGCGGCTCTTCAAGAAGGCTCATATCCTTAATTCCAACGAGAGACATGTGTAATGTCCTTGGGATCGGCGTCGCTGACAAAGTTAATACATCCACATTGCTTTTTAGCTTTTTCAGTGCTTCCTTGTGCTGAACACCAAATCTTTGCTCCTCGTCGATAACAAGCAGCCCCAAATCCTTGTATTCCACATCCTTTGACAGAAGGCGATGTGTTCCTACAAGCACATCAATGCTTCCTTTTTTTACACCTTCAATAATGGTCTCCTGCTGCTTTTCATTTCGAAAACGACTGAGCATTTCTACCTTAAAGGGAAACCGTTCAAATCGATCCTTGAAGGTATAGTAATGCTGGTTTGCCAGTATTGTGGTAGGCACCAGTACGGCTGCCTGTTTCCCGTCGGAGACACATTTGAAGACTGCTCTCGCAGCAACCTCGGTTTTGCCATAGCCCACATCTCCGCACAGAAGCCTTTCCATGGACAAAGGCCGTTCCATATCAGCCTTGATCTCTTTAATGCATCGGAGCTGATCTGCCGTCTCTTCATAAGGAAACATATCCTCAAATTCTTTCTGCCAGATGGAGTCGCTCGAAAAGGCGTGCCCTCCTCTTGTTTTCCGTGCTGCAGAAAGTTCCAGGAGTTCCTTCGCCATATTTGCAATGGCGGCCTTCGCTTTGGCCTTGACCTTCTTCCAATCTCCACCTGACAATTTATTGATCTTCGGTGTGCTTCCGTCTGCGCCTACATATTTCTGGATCATATCCATCTGTTCCACAGGAACGTACAGCATATCCTCACCGGCATATTTAATTTTCAGATAATCCTTTTTGACCTTCTGGATGACGAGCTGTTCAACGCCCACGAATTTGCCGATTCCGTGATTTTCATGAACCACATAATCCCCTTTGCGAATGTCCGTAAAGGTCTTGATGGGTTTGCCCTTCTTTTTCTCAGAGCCCTTTGGTTTGCGATGCTTCTGGGTTGTAAAAATATCGCCATCCCACAGATAGACAAGTTTCTCCTCAGGGTATTCCATTCCCGATGTCAAGTTGCCCTTGGCAAGTTTGATCTGATGTGACAGATCAAATCGTTCAATGAAGTTTCTTAGATTCTCAATTCGTTCTTCCGTGGCACAGACGATGGTAATATCATATCCCTGCTTCAGGTACCCTTTCAGATCAGTCTCCAGAAAATCCATTCTTCCGTTGAAAACAGGCGCTTGTTTTGAAGTAAGCTGAAGGCTGGTGTCCAGTCTGTCCAAACCCCTCAGTTGCTTCTGAAATGGCGTGAACAGGAAGAGCGGGCTGTAATGATACACAACTTCAAGATCCGCTTTCGACGGAAATGCTTTATAGTCACCCGGAACGGCTTCGCCCCGCTCAAGGATCGTTTTAAAATCTTCTTTGTCCTCTTTTTCCCGGGAATCTAATACTTCCCTGATCCTGTCGGGGTCTTCCAGCATAACGATGCTGTCTTTTTCCATGTAATCCCACAGGTATTCCGTATCCTCATAAAAATAATGGATATAGTTTTCAAGCAGTTGTACGTTGGTGGTATTTTCAATGTAATCCAGCAGACGAGTTTTTCGCTGAAGCAGCCGTTCCTTTTGCGCACCCTCAAGCCGCTTGGCATAGGTGTCGTAGGCTTTAGTCAGCTTATCTGCCGCAATGCGAAACAGGTTTTCCTCTTGTACCATCTGCTCTGCCGGATAAATTTCAGCGGATTTCATAGTCTCAACGGACCGCTGGGAAACCGGATCAAAGGTTCTGATCGAATCCACTTCTGTTCCGAACAACTCGATACGATAGGGATATACGCAATCAGCAGGATAGATATCAATGATTCCGCCTCTGATACTATATTGTCCTTTGGACTCAATATAAGCCGCCCGTTCATACCCCATATAGGTGAGCTTTCTCTTAATCTGCTCCAGATCCGTCTCATCGCCGAGAGAGAAGCCCATCGTGTTCTCACTAAAAATCCTTTTTGGTGCCAGTTTTTTGACCGCGCCCAGCACCGGTGCGATGATCACGCAGCTTTCTCCAGACAAAAGAGCTTTCAATGCTGCAAGGCGTTCTTCCATAATCCCGTGACTCTTTGCTTCATACTGAAGAAAGAGCTGCTCTTCTTCGGGAATTACAAATATTTTTTTATCCACAAAAAAAGAAAGGTCCTCAGCCAACCTTTTCGCTTTAATATACGAGGAGGTAATGATCAGACATTGTCCTCCTCTTTCGTTTAGAATCAGCGACGCAACGGGCATAGCCCGTCCTTCGGAGATTCCTGATAGGTTGACGATTCCCTTGGCGCTTTTCGCCAGAGCCTTTATTTCATAAAATTTGCCGCCTCTGACTCTGTCACTCATCTTTCTTTGTTTCCCTTTCAGCAGATGTTTTATAGCGCATCGGCAGAGAATTCTTGACTGTAGGAAACTCTCTTACCGCTGCTCGTTTCAACGAGGCGGAGGACATGCTGGCCTCGTTACATTGTATTCTCCCATGGCAATATCTATTCCTTTTTCGAGGATACATTCGATGGAGCTGGCAGCTTGTGCAACCGTATCCTCCATCAGTTTGGCTTCCTCTTTACCGAAGCCACCCAAAACATAGCCTGCAAGGGGTATTTTTTTATCCGCACCAATCCCGATTCTGACTCTTGGGAAGCCGTCTTCCTGCAGATCATAGATGATTGACCTCATACCGTTATGGGTGCCGGCGCTCCCCTTTTTTCTGATCCGGAGGCTTCCCATAGGAATATCCACGTCATCATAGATGACCACCAGCTTATCGATGTTCGCTTTGTAGTAGTCCATGATTTCGCGCACGCTGTTTCCGCTCAGGTTCATATAAGTTTGAGGCTTGACCAGCAGTACCTTATTGCCTGCGATCGTGCCTTCCCCCACCAGAGCCTTATGTTTAATTTTATTAATCTTGATGTTATTTCGTTCAGCCAGAAAATCCACGGTAATGAAACCAATATTATGTTTTGTATTTTCATACTTTTTACCGGGATTTCCAAGCCCTACTATTACGTACATAGTTCCACCTGTCAGTTATTAATCAAACAATCTGCTGATCGAATCATTGGTAAAGATTCTGATCATCGCTTCTGCAAAAAGCGGAGCAACGGACAGCAGCTTAACTTTGTCCGTCTTCTTTTCCGCAGCTAGAGGAATCGTGTTCAGGAGCACCAACTCTTTGATTGCAGACTCCTGAATTCTTTCGATAGCCGGTCCCGACAGAACGGGGTGTGTCGCACAGGCATAAACTTCCTTAGCCCCCATATCCTTCATTGCGTTTGCTGCATTGGTTATGGTACCTGCAGTATCAATCATATCGTCCACAAGAATTACATTCTTCCCTTCAATATCACCGATAATATTCATGATTTCCGAAACATTCGCTTTGGGTCTTCTTTTGTCGACGATGGCGATGGGAGCATCCAGCGGATGAGCCATATTTCTCGCTCTTGTCACACTTCCATGATCAGGAGATACAACAACCAGATCATCTAGTCTCATCTCTCTGAAGTATTTCACCAGAATTGGCATTCCCAGGAGATGATCCACCGGGATATTAAAATATCCCTGAATTTGGGGAGCATGAAGGTCCATGGTGACAACTCTGTCCGCTCCTGCACTGGTGATGATATCTGCCACAAGCTTTGCGGTAATTGGATCTCTTGCTTTTGCTTTCCGATCCTGTCTGGCATAACCATAATACGGAATAACGGCATTGATTCTTCCCGCTGATGCCCTCTTCATAGCATCAATCATGATGCACAACTCCATTAGACTGTCGTTTACAGGATCACAGGTCGATTGAACTATGTATGTGTCGATCCCTCTGACCGTTTCCCATAAACTTACGGAAATTTCACCGTCGCTGAATTTGCTTACTGTTGACTTGCCAAGGGGCTTGCCCATAATAGAAGCTATTTCCTCCGCTAATTCGTGATTTGAATTTCCCGAAAAAATTTTAAAATCTGTGAAGACCCCGTTCTTCATTACTACACCTCTTTCTCGATTTGTTTCTTATGTGAATTTTTCGGATTTCCCTTTTTATCCGAGTGTCCATCTGCAGCTATCCTTCTTTCTTTAGAAAATGAAGTATAGCGCTATTTTTTCTTACTGATTAATCCTCTTCTCGCTACCCAGCCTTCGATATTCTTTTCCTTCGCTCTGCCAACGCAAAGCGCGCCTTTCGGCACATCATGTGTTACCGTCGTTCCTGCGGCAATGTAAGCTCCTTCCTCCACAACTACGGGAGATACGATGTTCACATTACAGCCCACAAATGACCCATCCTTTATTACAGAACGATGTTTGTTCTTTCCGTCATAATTTACGAAAACTACTCCACAGCCCAGATTGACATCCTCTCCGATATCAGAGTCTCCAACGTAGGTAAGATGAGAAGCCTTTGAACCGTTTCCGATGGTGGAATTCTTAACCTCGACAAAATCTCCCACTTTCACATGGTCTCCCAATCTGCTGCCTGGCCGCAGATATGCAAAGGGGCCGACGGTAGTATTATTGCCCACCTTGCTTTCCAATATAACAGAGCTCTGAATCTCAGAGCTGTCGCCTACTTCTGAATTGACAATGCGTGAATTTTGGCCAATGATACAAGCCTCACCGATCCGCGTATTTCCTTCCAGGATGACTCCGGGATAGACAATTGTTCCCTTGCCGATGACAACACTCTCGTCAATATATGCCGCCTTTAAATCTATGAATTTTACGCCGTTTGAAAGATGCTTCAGGTTGAGCTCATACCTTTTTCTTTCCAGTTCTTCATATTCCAACAGCTCCTTCATTCTAACCCTCCAAGTTATTCTTTTATATAATTTATAACAGTCTTTCGATTATCTTAAAGATAGACGGAACTATTATACCACTTTTTCAGCCATTCAAAAAGCAGAAAATAAGCGGGGGTATGGTACCGCCCCACCGCATTTGTAACAAAAATCAAGTGTTTCCTTTTTTTGTCCATGCAAAATCAGCAGCCATCAAAAAGAAAATAGGCTATAGCAGCCTATCCTTTTCAAGTATGATCTCAGCGACCTTATAGATATCTCCTGCTCCCATTGTGATGACCAAGTCCCCACTCTGCGCATTATTGATGACAAAACTGGCAATCTCCTCGAAATTTCCGAAGTAATAGACGTCTTTATCTGGCTGAACCCGCTTGATCTCGTTCACCAATTCCTTGGAACTGATCTTATAAATATTTTTTTCCCGGGCAGCATAAATCTCAGCCATAATGATTTTGTCTGCTGCATCAAACGATTCAGCAAACTCATCAAATAAAGCAAGTGTTCTCGTGTAAGTATGGGGCTGGAACAAACACCAAAGATCATTGTGCGGCACATTCTGAGCAGCTTTCAGCGTTGCCTTGATTTCCGTCGGATGATGTGCATAGTCATCAACAATCTTAATGTTATTTTTTGTGATACCGATCACGTCAAATCTTCTCTGGGTTCCTGTGTATCCTTCCAAAGTTGAGACGATAGATTCAATCTGGACGCCAAGGCCGTGACAGCACGCAAACGCCGCCAAAGCATTGGAAATGTTATGTTCTCCTGGTATAGAAAGCTGGATCGTACAAAGGATCTTACCAGAATGATGAATTTGAAAAGACGGCATGCCAAAAGAATTGAATTCTATCTCAGACGCAAAGTAATCACAATGCTCATTGAATCCAAAGGTAACCACATTGCTCGCAAGTCCCTTCAGAATGCTGTTTACAAAAGGGTTGGCGTCATAGGCAATTACCGTTCCGTCCTTAGGTACCAGGCCCGCAAACTGCTCAAAAGAGTTTGCGATATGTTCGATATCCTTGAAATAATCCAGATGATCCGAGTCAATATTCAGGATGATCTCAATTTTAGGATGCAGACTCAGGAAACTGTCCATATACTCACAGGCTTCTGTTATAAAATATTCGCTGCCCCCAACTTTTACATTCCCGCTAATTTCCTGTAGGTTTCCCCCGACGAGAATCGTAGGATCCTTTTCGGCTTTTTCAAGGATTAAGGAAATCATAGAAGTGGTCGTCGTTTTACCGTGTGTACCGGCTATAGCAATACTGTTCTCATACTCCTTCATCAAGGCCCCGAGAACTTCTGCTCTGGATGCGGTTGGAATTCCCGCCGCTTCTGCTTCTGTAATCTCCGGATTATCCTGAGAAACTGCAGCAGAAAATACGACTAAATCCGCACCTTTTATGTTATTCCCATCGTGGCCAAGGTAAACTGATGCTCCCTGTGCCGCGAGCTTTTCCGTAATTTCGCTTTCCTTCATGTCCGAACCCGAAACTGAGTATCCTCTTGAAAGAAAGATTTCTGCGATAGCACTGAGGCCGATGCCCCCAATACCAATACAATGTACATGCTTGAAATTTTTGAGATTCAGCATTCTATTCCTCCATCTATATTAGAGAAACGCTGATCAATACCATGCGCACCATCTGCGCACATTCCATTGAATCAGTGCTTCCATTTTTTCCAATGTTCCTGCAGAATCAGATGCTTTGAAAGCAACCGAAGAAAACTGCATACAAACGATTATACCACAATTGATTAAAAAAAATGCTGTGAATTTGACAAAATAACAAAAAACGAATAAAATCACCTCATAAACCAATTATATTCGTATCATATGGAGGATGTTACTGATGAAACGAACAGAAAGAGTAGGCGCTATCATCAAAATTTTATCCGAAAATCCCAATAGATTATATTCGCTGGGCTACTTCTGCGATTTATTTCAGGCTGCGAAATCGAGTATCAGTGAGGATATCCAGTCTGCAAAAAGTATACTGGAAGGCATTGATCTAGGCTTGATTGAAACCACAGCAGGCGCAGGTGGCGGAGTGAAGCTCATCCCCTATATCTCCGATACGGAAGCAGAGAGAACACTAAATCAGCTGTGCGAGAAGCTGCGGGACAAGAACCGAATTCTTGGAAGCGGATTTTTATATACCTCGGATTTGATGTTTGATTCCAATATTACTAAGCGTGCAGGTGAAATTTTTGCACGCAGATTTATTAACCTAGGTGCAGATTATGTCGTTACAATAGAAACCAAGGGAATTCCTGTTGCCCTCATGACGGCGCACATGCTCAACCTGCCTCTGGTGGTTATTCGCAGAGAGAGTAAAATTTCTGAAGGTTCCACAGTCAGTATCAACTATTTTTCCGGTTCAGCAGAAAGAATCCAAAAGATGTCTATTTCAAAAAGAGCAGTGACTCCCGGCTCTAAAGCAATCATCATCGATGATTTTATGCGTGCAGGCGGTAGTGTGAAAGGCGTTTCTGATATGCTTGCAGAATTTGATATTGAAATTGTTGGGACAGGGGTTGTCATTGCATCAACGGAACCGCAAAAGAAGAAAATATCCGACTATTTCCCATTGATTTATCTGGGTTCTGTAGATGAAAATGAAAAAAGTATCGAGGTTTTTCCGAATAGTCTGATTTTTTACAAAAAAAACTTGTAAGATTTTGTTAGCTCCTGTATAATGTTGGCATGTAATATACATATTTTTGTATATCGGAATTTAGTTGGGCAGGAAAGGGTGGTTTCAGTATGAAAATAACTGATGTAAGA
>JAQSXD010000102.1 GCA_029266295.1 Bacillota bacterium
CGAAGCTGCCCGCCAATGGCGAGGCAGGTGCGTATTTTACGTAGCTTCAGCTGCAGTGTAAAATACGACAGCAGGGAGCGAAGCGAGTCGGAGAGAGCACTCGTGCGAACGTTGCCTGTTTTACGCGACTTTAGTCGCAGTGTAAAACAGGACAGCGAACGAAAGAACAGAAAGACATAGACTTGGGAATTTCCGTTCTTGAG
Source organism: Bacillota bacterium (assembly GCA_029266295.1). Classification (GTDB taxonomy): domain Bacteria; phylum Bacillota; class Clostridia; order Peptostreptococcales; family Anaerovoracaceae; genus Anoxybacterium. The sequence goes on from JAQSXD010000102.1 coordinate 204, forward strand.
TCGGAGTGAAGGACGCAGTCCTGAGCGTTGCCTGGGAAAGTAGGACGTCCATCTTTGGATTACATAACTTACTTTTGTGTCAATAATAATTAATGATAGTTGATAGCAGAAAGTAATGAACACAATTATAAAGTATATAATGAACACTAAGCCTGCTACTATCATGATATTGTATCATTAACACAGAAAGAGAGATCAGACTTAAAGATGGCATTACATCATATTAAAAGACCGATGTTATTTCAGGGAAAAGGCAAGATAAGAGAATATTTTGAAGGTTGGTATTATAAGCAAGGCTCAAAAGATGGAAAAGCGGTAGTGGCATTAATTCCTGGGGTTAGTCTTGCCGAGAGGGATGAACATTGCTTTGTGCAGTCGATATCTATGCGTCTTGATAAAGATGGCAATCATATTGTGAATACATCTTATTATAAATACCCTTTACGTGAATTTTCATATAGAGATGATCCTTTTATCATTAAAATTGCTGATAATTACTTTACCGAATCCCTTGTCTCAGTTATGCTGAGGGACGGAAATTCAGGCATTGAAGGAACATTGATATTAGACGATTTGACTCCGATCAAAACCTCGTTGCTAATGCCTAATATTATGGGTTATTTTGCGTATTTTCCTAAGATGGAGTGTTATCATGGCGTCATCAGTATGAATCATAAGGTGTATGGTGTTTTGAAGGTTGACGGACATAAAATCAACTTCGATGGAGGGAACGGATATCTTGAAAAAGACTGGGGAACCTCATTCCCGAAAAAGTATATTTGGATTCAGTGCAATCAGTTCAAGAGCAAGAAGGTTAGCATCTTTTGCTCCATTGCGCATATTCCCTTTATGGGATCCAGTTTTTTGGGCTTCATATGCAATATTGTGATCGGGGCTAACGAATATCGATTCGCAACTTATAATAGGAGCAAGCTTGAAATAATAAAAGCAGATGAGAATGTCGTTGTGCTTCAATTAACAAGTAATAAAGCTGAATTGCGGATTGAAGCCCGCTTAAATAACCGAGGGAAGCTTATCTCTCCTCGGATTGGTAAGATGCAAGACACGATAAAAGAAGGGCTTACAGGAACAGTCCAAATAACTCTCCAAAGTATAGACCATAAGCTAATCTATGAAGGGTGGAGTCATCTGGCAGGAATTGAAATCGTAGGCTTTGTATAAGGGCAATTTTATATAACAACTTTTATTCAATTGTGATAAAATAAAGAAAGACTCCAAGCATTAGAGAAACATAAAGATAGAGTGAAATCTGTCAGTCGGTTAAAATTCATAAATAGTCTACAAGTGCGGAGGTATTCGAATTGAATAAGAAAAGCCGGTACATTATTAAGAATATAGCGGCAGCCATCATTGTAACCCTTGGAATTCTAGCATATCAAGGAGTAATCAGCCGGACTGCTTTCTCAAATTTGATGATTGCTATTCTGGTTATGGCCTTTGCCATGGAGTTGGCTATTAAGTATATTCTTAAAAATAAGGAGTAAAATGCACAACATGGAATTGCTTGATATTGTAGATGAAAAAGGAAACCTGACAGGAGAGACCATCGAAAGGGAGATTGCCCATAGACAAGGAGTTCTCCACAGAACATCTCATGTATGGATTATGAGAAAAATAAGTGGGAAAACACAGGTGCTGCTTCAGAAAAGGAGCGCAAATAAAGATTCCTTTCCCGGTTGTTATGATATCTCCAGTGCCGGACATATCCCAGCAGGAGATGAATATATGGAATCTGCACTGAGGGAATTAGAAGAAGAACTTGGAATTATCGCAGAACCGGAAGAACTGATTTACTGTGGACAACGCCGGTTTGAATTCAGAGAATGGTTTCACGGACAAGAATTTTGGGACAATCAGGTAAGTAATGTATATGCCTTATGGAGAAATATTGAAACAGCTGCATTAACAATACAAGAGACAGAGATTGAAGCAGTACTGTGGATGGATTTGGATCAGTGTATTGCTATGGTAAGAGGCAAGACGGTTCCCAATTGTATCTGGATTGAGGAACTAGAGATGATTTCTTCAAACGGTATCCCTGAATCAGCTCAGTCTGATCTATTATGATTCAGTCTGATCTAGTCTGGCACCAATCAGAAGCCGGATGCTTCCATTCATATTAGTAAGTAGGCAATTTCGATGAACAACCCCTTCTTTCAATCTCATAAGAAGGGGTTGATTTATAGCCGTTTCGATCAGTTTTTCTTTTCTTCCTGGAGTTTCGCCCAGGCGAGGGCAAATGCAGATTCCTGTGGCTGACTTTTTTCTTGTTTTTTCATGTATTCCTGAAGTTCACGCTTGCCCATTTTATTACTGTTTTCAGACAGCTGCTTATTAAAGCGATCAAACTTTTCACGAAATCCGCAGGGGCAGGAGTAAATTCTTTTTTCTCCCTCGCCGATTACATTCAGTTTTTTATGGCATTGAGGGCAGCGGGCATTGCTTACGTAAGACAGACTTTGTTTGTAGCCGCATTCCCGATCCTGACATACCAGCATTTTTCCTTTCTTTCCATTTACCTCAAGGAGAAATTTGTCGCACATGGGGCAGCGGGTTCTGGTCATGTTATCATGACGATAATTACCCTCGCTGGCAATGACTCTACTGACGATGAGTGATGCAAATTCTTTCATTTCAGAGATGAAAGGAGCACTCTTTTCCTGTCCTTTACTGATGGACGTTAAGCGTTTTTCCCACTTCTCTGTCAGTTCGGGAGATTTTAGTTCTTCTGGTACCAGATCAATGAGCTGAATACCCTTGCTCATCGGAAAAATTTCCTTTCCCCTTCTTTCGCAGGAGTTTGCAGTAAACATTTTCTCGATAATATCTGCTCTGGTGGCAGGAGTTCCAAGATTATGATGCTCCATTGCAGAAAGGAGCGTCGCTTCTGTATATCTCGCGGGTGGTTTTGTTTTTCCGGTAGTCTGCTTGATGGACAGTACGCGAAGTTTCTGCCCCTGCTTTAATTCCGGTAAACTCTGACTCTTTACATCCAAATCATCAGATGTCTCATCCAAATCGCCATTGCTGGCGCCGTAGATGTTTTTCCAACCATTTTGATGAATGATTTTTCCCTTAGCGGTAAATATCTCATTTTCTATCTCAATCCTTACCGTTGTCTGCATATATTCATAATCTGGACTGAATACGGCAAGAAAACGCTTTATAACAAGATCATAAATTTTTCTCTCATCTGAGGACAGATCCATAAATCTCACGTACTCTTCTGTCGGAATAATTGCATGGTGGTCAGTTACTTTTGCATCATCTACAATTCTCTTTGATGTCTTAATGCCAGACTTGATAATAGCAGATGCAACAGTTCCAAATTCACCGGAAGAGACCGCTCGCAGACGATCCTTGAGTGTAGGGACGATATCGCTGGTGATATAACGAGAATCTGTTCTGGGGTAAGTAAGAACCTTATGCTCCTCATAAAGCCGCTGCATTAGATTTAAGGTTTGTTTGGCGGAGAAGCCATAGCTGATATTGGCATCACGCTGCAATTCGGTTAAATCATATAATAAAGGCGGCGCTTCCCGTTTTGCATCTTTTTTAATATCGGTGATGGTGCCATCCATTCCGCTCAGTTTGGCGACGAAAGACTTTGCCTTTTCTTCTTCTGAGATTCTGGTTTGACCACTTTTTTTATCACTCCACTGGGCCTTGAATCCGTTGAAATCCGCATGGATACCAAAATAATCCTTTGGGATAAATCGCTTGATTTCTTCTTCTCTTTTTACAATCATCGCTAAAGTAGGTGTCTGAACCCGGCCTGCGGATAACTGTGCATTGTATTTGCATGTCAGCGCTCGGGTTACATTAAGACCAACCAGCCAATCTGCCTCAGCTCTACTCTGTGCGGAATGATATAGGTTGTCATATTCCACAGCCGGCTTCAAATGATCAAATCCATCTCGGATACTTTTATCTGTCTGCGATGATATCCAAAGCCTCTTGATCGGTTTGTGAAAACCAGCCTTTTGAATGATCCAGCGCGCGACAAGTTCTCCTTCGCGTCCTGCATCGGTTGCGATGATCAGCTCTGTAATCTCAGGATTTTTCATTAAATTTCGTACAACATTAAACTGCTTACCAGTTTCCTTGATGACAACCAGATCCATCTTCTTTGGCATCATCGGAAGCGTATCCAGAGACCATTTTTTGTATTGATCGCCGTAATACTCCGGATCTGCTAACGTAACCAGATGTCCGAGCGACCAGGTTACAATATATTTTGGGCCGATGATATGGCCTTCTTTCGTGTTGGAGCAACCTAAAACCCTTGCAAGCTCACGGCCTACCGATGGTTTTTCTGCTAATACTAATACCTTTCCCATTTTTTCTCCCTTCCTGGATCCAATCCCCCCCGTTAACAGGCAATACACTTTATTATATAATCATAATTGTAGGATTTCTGTAATTATTATACCATATTAATTGCGAGAGCCACTCAATATTAAGTTTTAATATCATAATGGATCAAGTTTCTTTCCCGATAGTCGGCAATACAGAAAATAGGGTATATTATGGTGTAGGCATCGGTTGTAAAGATTACGTGCTAATGTTTCTATCATTTCTTTAAGGGGGAAGAATAAATGCGATGCAAGAAAAGGGGATGAATCTATGAGAGTGGGGGTTTTGTCAGATACCCATATACCAAGCAAGTCCAAGAGACTTCCAGAGGAGTTAACGACAGCATTCCGGCAGGTGGACCATATTATCCATTTAGGGGATATCATAAGTCAATCTGTGCTGGATGAGCTTGGAGCGCTGTCGCCTGTTACAGCTGTTTCTGGTAATGCAGACCCTGAGCAGCTGCAGCAACGACTGGGAGCGAAGAAGTTGATTAACCTGGAGGGATTTCGCGTCGGAATTGTTCATGGGCATGGAACATCAGGGAAAACAGCAGATCGTGCATTCCGTGCCTTTGCCGGAGAGGGTGTGGATTGCATTTTATTTGGTCACAGCCACATACCGTTGTGCGAATTTAGAGAGCAAATCTTAATGTTCAATCCCGGTTCCCCGACGGATAAAAGACGAAACAGCTTCTACTCCTTTGGAATCTTAGAGCTAGATACACAGATCAGGGCAATGCACTGTTTTTTTAATCGCAGCCCCAAAGGCCTTTTGACTGTCAAGCATATTTGGTGATCTCTTATTATGGATCCCTCTTAGAATGAACTTTTTCTTATGGATAAATCCTTGTAAAGTGATGGTTAAATTTATTTGATTTATGTGGATAAGTTGTATATAATATAACGTATAAATAAGAATACGTTTCGACGAGTTCATTTGATAAAAAATAAATACATTTACGAAACATGAATGTTTCAAAGGAGTTGTTTATGAGATCTAAAAGAATCAGTGATATTGAAGATTATATTTACGAAAATAAAACGGTCACACTGGACCAACTTTGCAGAGTCTTCGATGTCTCTAAGAACACGATTCGTCGGGATTTAAAGGAAATTATCTCAGGCGGAAATTTTAAGAAGATTTATGGTGGTATTACGGTTAAAGATAATAAGGATTTGCTGCCCTTCAGCGAAAGAAATATCAGTAACCTTGATGCTAAGAAAAAAATTGCGGCCAAGGCTGCAGATCTGGTTGAAGACAGCGACGTAATTTTCATCGATTCAGGGACTACCACAATCCATTTGATCGATTTTATCAAGGAAAAGAAGAACCTGACGATTATTACAAATAACCTTGAAGTAATGATTCGGGTGATTCCATACGAGAACATTAAGTTGATCTCCCTCTCAGGAGAACTCGACAGAAATACACTGTCCTTTACAGGAGATACGGCTTCGGCTGTTTTGAAGAGCTATAACATTTCCAAAGCATTTATGGCTTCCGCAGGGGTTTCTATTAATGGTGGCGTTACCAATTCATCTACTAAAGAGTATGACATTAAATCCACGGCAGTCAAACGAAGCAATTCGGTTTATCTGCTGACCAGTCAGGACAAATTTAATCTTGTAGCGATTATGACTTATTGTACACTGGATAAACTGACCGGTATTATAACCGATGGACATCCGCCGCAGGAGATCCATGATTTCATGATAGAGCATGGTATGGATCTAATCATTGCACGGTAGGCGCTGAATCAAGAACGTTCTAATTAATAAGTGAAAAAAGAGGCGCTGCTCCCGAAGGAGCAGCGTTTTTCGATTCTAAGTTCAATCTTTCAATCCGACACATGGAATGTTTGACTGGTTAAACCACCACCAGGCGGCTAATGAAGCAGAGGAGAGTGCGGTGACCAGCACAGCCAGCCCCAATATGCCATCTCCCCAGGGAAGGGAAGCCAGTGACATTCCAATACTCCCAAGCACCATCCAGACGGTACTGATGATGGAGGCCGCCGAGCCAGTATCCCCCTGTTGCTGATTAAACAGCAAATTGGTGCTGAAGGGCCGGAGCATGGTGCAGGATAAAGACATGATGACGGTGGAGACCAGAAACAAAAACGGTGAGAGCCTGCCTGCAGTCATCATGATGACTCCGCCGATGGCAGCAATTCCAAAACAAAAACTACTAAAAAGCTTTTTATCAGCATTCCGAAGGAACTTGATATATATGGTCGGGCCCAATAGGGATATTAGGGCATTAAACGCAAAGAAATAGCTGTAATCCTGCTCACTTAGCCCAAAATATTCAACGTAGATATACGATGATACCGCAATGTATCCCATGAATGGAATGGAAACCAAAGAGAAGATCAGCACCGGGATCATAAAGCTTTTGTTCTTAGACACGTGGATCAATCGCCCCATAGAACCTATTAGCGTGCCTGTAAAGCGATCCTCTTCTTTCAATGTCTCCTGATAGAGTATCGTGAGCGTTAAATTCAAGATCCCGATGGCAGCAAGCGTCCAAAATGTGCCTTGCCAATTTACTATTTTAAGTAGTATGGCGCCAAGAACCGGTGCGAGCATAGGAGCAAGGCCTGCAAGCGTTTGAACAACTGCAAGAACACCTTCTCTTTTTTTACCTGAATAACAGTCCTTCACCATTGCTACTGAGGATGCGGTGATTCCGCCAGAGCCGACTCCTTGGAAGATTCGGGCAAAGATCAGGAAGTAGATGTTCGTTGAAAGAGCGCAGGCAATACTGCTTACGATATAAAGGATACTTCCAATCAATATAATCGGTTTTCTGCCGTACTTATCGCTCATTGGTCCCCAAAACAAAATTCCTGCGGCATAGCAGATAAAAAAAGCGCTCAGCGTGAGATTCGTAATAGCAGAGCTGCTGGTAAAATAAGTGTTCATTGTAGGCAGCGATGGCAGATAAAGGTCTGTAGATAGGGGAATGAACATATTCATCAGAACGATATAGGCAATCAGTCCTTTCTTGCCCAGATATTTCTGAAATCCACGATGAGAGGATATTTCTGTCTGATTCATTATGATGTAATCCTTTCTATATATGTTGCAGCAAGAACGAAGAATTCCCTCAGAATTTAAAAACCAGTATAACATTATTTTCCTTATAGAGCAAGTCACTGCTTGTTCTGTTTATTTTGTATGTCCGAGAATAAACAAGAAAAAACAACTGCTTAGACTGTAATCCAGGCTGCAAAAAACCAAAGAGAGACTGATGGCAACTTCAGTCTCTCTTTGGTTAACTATTTTATTTCAAATATTGGCAAGAGCATATCAGAAGATGCTTAATACATTCTCGCCTTTTTCAGATTAGCTTCTTTGTTCTGGTAGGCAGTGTTTACGCCTTCTTTTTCAGAAGTGCTTGCGATCCCTACATGCCACCATGATTTGTAGCCTTCTGTCATTGTCTTTGGAAGAACTTTGATATCAATCAGAGTTGATACTGTCTGCTTCTTTGAATCCTCAAGAGCAGCTTTCAGCTCTGCAAGCGTTCTGACACTGTATGTCTTCACTCCATATCCTTCAGCAGATTTTGCAAAGTCGATCGGAATCAGACCGCCGCTCAGTCCCTGATCTTCTGTACGATATCTAAACTCTGTAGCAAGGCTTCCGATACCGTTTGACATCTGCAGGTTGTTGATACAGCCGAATCCGCAGTTATCAAAGAGAAGTACGTTGATCTTTTTTCCTTCCTGCAGTGATGTGACGAGCTCTGTATGAAGCATCAGATAGCTTCCGTCTCCTGTCATTGCATATACTTCCTGGTTAGGAGAAGCGATTTTCGCACCTAGAGATGCAGCTACTTCATAGCCCATGCAGGAATATCCGTATTCCATGTGATAAGAATATCTAGTATCTGTGGTCCACATTCTCTGCAGGCAACCTGGCAGACTTCCGGAAGCGCCAACAACGATGGAATCTTCAGGAATCATTTTTCTGATCAGGCAGAGTGCTGAAGTCTGAGTGATGGTTCCTCCGGTGAGCTCAACAAACTCTTCAACGGTTCTTGGGTCTCGGGCTTCAACAATTGGCTTAAAGTTATCATCATAAGCATATTTTGCAAAGAACTCCATCTGATGATTCCAAGCGGCCCTCATTTCTTTGATTTCATTCTGATAGGCGGACTTATAGCCCTTTTCCTTCAGAGCAACTGTCAAAGCAGTCAGTGCAGCTTTTGCATCTCCGACAGCCTTAATGCTGTCAGCCTTGTACGCATGGAATCTGGATGCATTGATGGAGATAAATTTCACATCAGGATTCTGGAAGAGTGACTTGGATCCGGTAGTGAAGTCAGAAAGCCTTGTTCCCACTGCGATGACCAGATCTGCAGTCTCAGCAAGGGTATTGGCTGCCAGATTTCCTGTTACACCGATACCGCCCAGGCAATATGGGGAGCTTGATTTGCAAGCGCTCTTTCCCGCCTGAGTTTCACCAAAAGGCACATGGAATGCCTCACAGAATTCTTCAAGGGCTTTTCCAGCTTCTGAATATCTAACACCGCCGCCGCAGATCACGATTGGGCGTTTGCTGCTTAGAATTGCTTCGATCACTTCTTCCATTTCCTCAGCAACAGGTGTAGGTCTTGTGATTTTATGCACACGTTTTTCAAAGAAATAATCGGGATACTCAAAGCTTTCACCCTGAACATCCTGAGGGATTGCAACACAAACCGCACCGGTTTCAGCGGGGTCTGTCAGCACTCTCATGGCGTTGATCATTGCACTCATCAGCTGCTCCGGTCTATTAACACGATCCCAATATTTCGTAACTGGTTTGAACGCGTCATTTGTGGAGATGGATAGGCTTGTAGGTTGCTCGATCTGCTGAAGCACGGGATCAGGCTGTCTTGTTGCGAACACGTCTCCGGGAAGGAGAAGCAATGGAATATTGTTTACTGTAGCTGTAGCTGCAGCGGTTACCATGTTTGCTGCACCGGGACCGATGGAGGACGCACAGGCAATGATCTTTCTGCGGTTATTCTGCTTAGCAAAGCCAGAAGCCACATGTGCCATACCCTGCTCGTTACGTCCTTGATATACTCTCAGCTGTCCTGGATTTTCATCCAGCGCTTGACCCAGACCGCAGACGATACCGTGTCCGAAAATGGTGAATACACCTTCAACGAACTTGGTTTCAACACCGTCCATGCTGACATACTGATTGTCTAAAAATTTCACCAGGGCTTGCCCCATGGTCATCTTGGTTGTGTTCATGGATATTTACAGGATTTTTAATTGAATTTTTAACCAAATCCTTAAGGATAAAATCAATTAATCCGCTTTTGCAACCATATCGCCGTGTTCTTGTTTTGATTTTGTGATAAACTCTCTGATTACATCTAGAGTCGGCATATCTTCCGAGCAGGCATGGCTTGCAACCAGCAGTGAAGCAGAAGCGCTTCCCAGCTCAAGACAATCCTGCATTGGGAGACCTTCCAGCAAGCCAAACAGGAAGGCTGCGGCATATCCATCTCCGCCGCCGAAGGATTTCAGCGCTTTCACAGGAAACGGCTTGATGGAATACTTTTCGCCGTCATTGGTATATGCAGTAGAACCAGCTTTACCATGCTTGATTACAACGACCTTTGCACCTTGACCGTGCCAATAGGCTGCTGTTTCAGCATCATTTCTGCCTGGTTCGATGAGCCGCTCCGTCAAATCATATTCTTCCCTGGAACCAAGGATTATATCACTTTGTCTTGCAACGATGGAATAGTAGATTGAGATTTCATCCTTGCTTCTCCAGTTATATTCTCTGTAGTCAATATCGAAAATAACAGGGGTATTTGTCTTCTTTGCAAGGGAAAGAGCGCGCAGCGCTGCTTCTCTCGATGGGCTTTCTGCCAGTGCTGTGCCTGAAAGCAGGAGCGCTTTACTGTTTTTAATATATGCTTCATCGATGTCGGAAACGTCCAGCTGAAGATCTGCGATATCGTTTCGATACATTAGAATGC
>JAQSXD010000103.1 GCA_029266295.1 Bacillota bacterium
TTTCCAGCTCTTTGGCAGATATTTATTCAACAATCTTGTTCCCTCTTCGCTGATGCTGTAAGAGATGCACAATTCGCCGTCTTGATCAAGCTCGGCTTTTGCGTCTTCAATCAGTCCGTTTTCCTTCATAGAGACAAGAATGTTGCTGACATTGGGTTTGCGGAACTGTTTCTCCGTGCCGTATTCGGTTCGCAGCTCGTGCATCAGCAGATCAACGGTAGCTTCCTTCACTGTCGATAGAAAATGCAGCATCCGGAAGGTCAGCGGTAAAATGCTCTGTTTCATTAGGCTTCTCCTTTTTTCATAAAGACTTCAAGTGGATTTACAACAACCAGCATAGCGCCCAAGGTAACGGCAACCGCTCCAATAACCAAATTGGTCGAAAGGGAAACGCCGGTAACAAAAAAGGCGAAGACCAGCCCCCAAAGAGAGTATGTAATGTTCAGCGCCATACCGGAGGCCACGCCGATCATGGCATTTGCCTTATACCAGGTCAAAAACGAAATTGCTCCCGCAAGGCCTGCCGCAGCCACTACGAGAAGAGTGGCCGGAGTCTTTAAAAGTTCACCGTACATCCCGATACCGGAAATCAGAGGTACGACGATGAGGGTGCTTGCCAGTCCGGAAGTGATTTCCCGGATGGTAATTGCTACATCTGGGTTGACCATGGACATTCCAAAAGTGGCGAGAGCACCTTCCGCCCCCCATCCCAGTGCTGACCCAAAGGCAAACAATAAACCTAAATAAAAGTGCGGAAAATTGCCCTCCGGCGGCGTGAAACTGATCAAAGCCGTTCCGATAATACAAATAAGCATGCCGATTCCTACTCTGGTTGACATCTTCTGCTTCATAAAGATCCTTGCCAGAATCGCCCCCACCACGGGGCAAAGTGCCGAGATTGGCATGGTGTACGCGCTGCCGCAGAACTGGATGCCAAGCAGGTAGCAGCCCATTGCCACCGGCCCACCCAAAATTGCGGCTACACATACCATTTTTCCGGGCGTAGTATTAAGGCTCCGAACCAATTCCTTAAAATTTCCCTTCCAAATGTTGTAGATGAGCAGCCACAGTGCGGTCATGCTGTCGTTCATTGCAGCCGCAACAAGGGGTGCTACAAAGATCGCTCCCGATCCCAGTGTAAATGGCTCTCTTGCCAGAGCGATCCCCAGGATAATGCTGTTCACCGCAAAAGTCATACCCGAGATCAAGCCGAACGCTGATCCCATCTTTGCAAAGCGAGACTGCACCTTATCCTGCTTCATTCTGATTGTGACTGCATCATTCCTGTAGACCTGTCCAATCATTTCTGTCATTCTTCATTCCTCCTATAAACAAAACCGCCCAAAAGCCCTGCTTGGAATCCCATCCATAATATTCCAAGAACGTTGATTTTACAACGGTCCGCCTTCAGAACAATATCTCATATACTACTCTTATACTAGGAATATTTATGGCAGAATCGATACACTTTTCCTGCAAAATATCCTTTTTCTATCGAAAGAGATTGCAGAATCGTTACTTTTTTGCAGAATGGCTTTTTTTCTTTGGAAATCCGCTTTGATACAAGGCGATTGCGCCCACGATGAGAAGGATGCCAAGCCACAGGGGCGGCGTAGAGGGTTCCTTTAAGATCAAAATCCCTAAGACTGCTGCAAATAAAGCCTCCGAGGAAAATATAAGCCCGGCAGCAGAGGAGGAAACAAATTGAATGCAGTAGTTCATCAGCAGCTGCGCGCCGATGGTTGCAAAGAGAATCAGATAAATAAACTCAATGAAAATAACACTTGAAAACATGCGAGGAACGGGTTCGAGAATCAGTGCAAAGACCGTTGAGATTCCTGTAATTACATAAAACTGCAGCAAGGACATCACTTGCGAATCAGTCTGGGAAGAAAACCGCTCGATGGAAATAATCGCACCGGTATAAAACAGGGCACCCAGAAAAGTTAATGCCTCACCGACGGAAAAATCCCACGCCTGCGCAGAAGCATCATAAGAGATGAATCCAATCCCGATGACAGCAATGCCAGCATACAGAAAAATCCGATACCCAGGGTTCTTATGAAATATCAGCCATTCCGCCAGAGGAATGATCAGAATATACGAGGAACAAAGCAGTGCATTTACGCCTGCGTCAATATAACCAAGCCCCATGGTTTGAAACGCAAAACCAAGGCCCATAAAGCTGCCTGAAATAACGCCGCAGCGCAGATCGCTGCGTGTTATGCTTTTCAGCTTTTTTCTCATAAATAACGTGAAGAGAATGCTCGCTGCAAAGAAACGAATGGCGTTGGAATAATTGGCATCCATTGCAGAAAGCACATCCTTCTCCACAACAAATTCTGCCCCCCAGAAAAAGGAGGCAGTCAATAAACCCATGATTCCGATGGTCTTTGAATGTTGTGTCATCCCTCACCTTCAGTTCCTTGAATGCTACATCAGGTCGACCCTGTTACCTCATGTTGTATCGGTTTGGTCTAGTTGCCTCAGGTTGGGCGTGATGCGTTAAGTTACGAATCACAGCCGCATGGGGAATGCTTGGTTGTGGTTGAATCTGGCTCCGCCGACGTTACCGCAACCAACAGCACTTCAGTTTCATTGGCTGTGAATCGCAACTCTATTTTAACACAATTCGTTTAGTAGCATTTATCGAAATTTACAGTGATGGTCTTTAAGAAGGTGGTTTCCTCGATGGTGTACTTTCCGCCGATTCTGCCGTAGCCGGTTTCTGTCCCCGGCGCTCCTCCGAAGGGCTGATGCGGTTCCCAGAAGCCTGCGGACTCATTGATGCAGACGTTCCCAGCGTTGAGTCTGCTGTGATAATAGAATGCTTTCTTCATGCTGCTGGTATAAACCGACATCTGCAGTCCGTAGGGCGTGCTGTTTGCCATCTTGATGGCCTCTTCGTCGGTTTCAAACTCGATAATGGGAATCACGGGACCAAAGGTCTCTTCATCGTGAAGCAGCATTCCCGGTGTAACGTTGTCAACAATGGTAGGCTCAAAGAAGAGGTTCGTATCAAAGCCCTTTGCTCTTCCGCCTCCGCAGAGAATCTTCGCTCCTTTTGCGATGCCTTCGTTTACATGAAATTCTACCTTATCGGCTACCGGTGCGTTATTCAGCGGGCCCATCGTGGTTTTATCATCAAGGGGATCTCCCAAAACGATGTCATCCACCGTTTTCATGAGGTGCTCGATGAACTCTTTCTTGACACTCTTATGTACCAAAACTCTCTGGGTTGAGCAGCATACCTGGCCTGCATTCATCCAAGCACCATAAGCTGCACCTTCAGCAGCTGCCTTGATGTCTGCATCTGCACAGACGATTTCCGGACCGGAACCACCCATCTCCAGAAGCATTCTTTTCAGCCCAGCGATCTGAGCGATCCTTTTTCCCGTTACGTTTTCTCCGGTAAATGCGATGGCATTGACCAGAGGGTGGGAACACATCATTTCACCAATGGTTGGTCCAGGCCCCGTAACAAGATTGAATACGCCCTTCGGGCAGCCTGCACGTTCAATCGCTTCTGCAAAGAAGACAGCGGAGATAGGGGTATAGCTTGCAGGTTTCATGATCATCGTATTTCCTGCCACCAAAATGGGAGCAATGTGCTCTGCCGGCATTACCATGGGGAAGTTCCATGGTGAGATTGCAGAATAAACGCCGTTGGGTTCTCTTATGGTCATAATCTTTCTGTTCGGATCCTTGGAGTAAAGGATTTCGCCATTCATACGCTTGATGTCTTCATTGGCATTTCTCAGATTTTCAGCGGACTCTGTCACTTCTCCTCTGGATTCTGTGGCAATGGGCTTTCCCTGCTCCATAGACATATATTTTGCAATCTTTTCCGTTTCCTTCTCCAGTTCATCGGCGATGCGACACATGAGCTCTCCCCGCTCAACGATTCCCCAGTGTTTGAATGCTTCCTTTTCGCGATCGGCGGCTTTAATGGCCCGTTCCAAATCCTCAGGCGCTGCCTTGGGAACAGTTCCGATCAATTCGCCCGTAGCGGGATTGGTAACTTCAATCACCTCTCCGCTGCTGCTGTCACACCATTCACCGTCAATATACATCTGAAACTTTTCTGCCATTTTCTTTCTCCTTTCATGCGTTACGTGATTTTGCTCTTTCCGTTGCCTTCAGAATGGCCGGTATTTGTATTCTGCTGATTTCAAAGTTTACTTCAATTTACTTGATTTTACTTTCTATTTACATTAGGTGTTGAAATCCTTCTACCGAGTATGCTTCACCCAGTGCTTTCTTTTCCTTTGCTTCAACGATGGTTCTGTACAAGGATTCTCTGATTGGGTAAAGGAACTTCAGGATCACAACGCACAGGATCAAAAGGACCCCAGGCATAATGGTCAGCAGGCTGTCGATTTTGCCGAGTACCTCAGCGTTCATATCTGATGCACCGTCGTAACCAATGATGGTCAGTGCCAGCCCCAAGGTTGCAGCAGAGATTGCAGCGCCCAGTTTATATCCCAAAGTAGCAAAGCTGATGACAGAGCCTTCTACCTGTTCCTCTGTCTTCAGGCAGGCGACATCGATGATTTGATAGAGGAGGCCGTAGGTAAATGCTGTTGCAAGCGCAAAGGTTCCGCCTGTGACCAAACCGTGGAAAATCATAACGCCTGCACTATTGACGCCGATCAGACCGCAGATCAGGAAGAGAACGGCTCCGATCCCCATGGTAATCTGAAGGGACATGTAGGAACCCCATTTTCTGTTCATGGGCGTAACCAGAGGAATAAACAATGCACCAGAGAAGGTGTAGCAGGCAACCACCACAGACTGCATTCCTGCATTTAACCCCAGCTTCCCGTCAGCCACATAGAGAATGGATGCAAACATCAGGCAAAGGTCTATAGTGCAAAGAATATAGACCACAACCACAGGCATATAACCCTTCAGCCTGATGATCTTGAGATAGGTCTTGAAAATATTTTCTGATGGTCTGACGACTTTATCGAGAGGTGTTTCCATCCCCTTTGTTACGAAATAGGTGACTAGGAAACCGCAGCCGCCGATGACGCCGAGGATTCCCATGACGGCAGACCATGCGGTCATTTCACTGACCCCCATGGCAATTACTGCTGATAATGCAATGGGAACGATGGATACTGCCAGGTTTCCTGCGTTGCCGATAAAGCCCATTGCGGCTCTCAGTCTCATTCTGTCATCATCATCCTGGGCGATTTCCGGAAGCAGTCCGTAGAAAGGGACCTGCTCCATGGTGAAGCAGAGCCAGAACGCAAGGCATACCACACAGAAATATACGTATAGGCTCATGCCTTCCAGTCCCGGATTGATAAAGCAGAGGGCAAATGTGATAATAAAGGGTATGTATGACTTGAGCATCATTGGCCTTCTGCGCCCTTTTGGGTTTTTGCTGATATCATTGATATAGCCCACAACCGGGTCTGTAAAAGCATCCCAGATCATTGCGATGGACATGATGGTTCCTGCGACTGCTGCAGGTATAAGTACATAATCAGTTAGATAATACAGAAAATACGTATAAAACAGATAATAGACGAAATATTCGCCGAGGGTTCCAACTGAGAACCCCCAGACTTTTCCGGCGGATAGTTTCTCCTTTGACATATCGATTTACTCCTTTCAAAAATTGAAATAATAACTGCCGTTTGATACAGAACCTCCCTCCAAAGAAATAATTGCTCCTACACTCTTATTTCCATTCCTTCTTCATTTCTGCTTTTCTTTCTTCTGTATATTTAATCAGTGCTCCCTAAACTTCTTTTTGAGCATTTATCGGCTCAAAGCTGTCTATGGAAACGGGATATTCCTGATTCACATAAACGTACATGTCCCTCTTGGCGAGTTCTTTGAAAAAGATCTCCGGATCTACACCCCGTTCCGCGCCGAAGGCGCCTCGTTCAGTAACATCTCCTCTTACGATCATCTGGGCAACGATGGACGGCGGGGCTCCAGTATTTAATTCTGTCGAGGAACACTTCAGTCTTTCGTTCTGCCGCGCGATGGAATCAACCGTATATTTGACCACCTTTCCATCCTTGGTGCCAATCACCTCTGCCCTTAGAATATCGCAGTCCTTCACCTCTGCAGCTGCATCCTTGGGCATGTTTCGGATGACGGCATCCAGCATATCCGCAGGCTTGAGCTTGATCCCCTCCTTGACTTCAATTTCTGTCTGGGAAGCAAAGCCGATATCCGCCAGAAAGGCTACCTTGTCATGAAAATCTTGGGGAAGGGCGAGCTTAAAATACACATTTTTCAGCCCTTTATCCCTCCATGCTGCAGGCATGGTGGCAGGCTCGGAATGAATGGTGTAGTGGGCGTAAGCAGGCCCCAGTGGCAAAGGAAAGTTGATGAGTTCAAGTCCGGATCTGGGTTCCACATCCACATGTTTGCCGCCTACGTACTCCACAGGCCGAATGGTGAATTCCTCCATAATGGTCTTGATCGAATAAGGTACGCTGAATACCTCCGTGGTCTTGGTCCAATCCCCGCACCCATTGAGCACGTTGACGGTTTCCACTGTATCGAGCCGGTCTACGGCGTATCTTGCCAGTACATTGATGGTTCCCGGCGTTCCTCCCATGCTCAGCACAGCAGTGATCCCCGCTTCACGAAATGCCTGATCCAACTTCATTTGTTCCAGCGTTATGTAGAAAAGTCCTCCGAGATCGGTGTAATGGATTCTCTCCTTGAGACAGGCATCCATTACATAAAGATTTACTTTATAAGTGCAGCCGTTGATTACGCAGTCATAGCCTCGTATGGTTTCTCTTACCTGTTCGGTATTGTACGCATCGCAGAAGGCGGCTTTACATTTGGGTCCGTTTTCCTCCGCAACGGCCTTGGCTTTTTCAAAATTGAAATCCGCTACTAAAATTTCATTTACGTCGTCGCTCTGAGCAAGGTCTCTAACGGTAAGGCTGCTCATCTGACCGGCTCCGCCCAATACTACAATTTTCATTCTAATCACTCCTCCATTTCAGATGTTGTAATACACCTTCTTATGATAGCAACTTCCATGCCAACTCATATTTCGTTGGAATTTCAATATTTATTATCGTGAGGAGTTTCGACTACTCTGCAATATAGTTTCCAATTGGAAACTATATTTATTTAAATTTTCTGAATTATCGGACGAAACGTTTTGGTAAATCCCCATAAATTGGTGCTTTCACTGTTTTTCCAATCCCGCACCAGATCTGTTTCCAAACAGAAACATATTGTTTCCAAACAGAAACAGTTTCCCTTTTTATGTTCGGTCGCTGTTATACTCAATTCCGAATTTTTTTATTTTTTTCGAAATTGTGGCCCGGTTAACCTTTAGAATTTTTGATGCCTCGTAGGCAGATTTGCTCTGGGACAAGACAGTCTCCAGTAGATTTTTTTCAAAACGATCCACCTGCTGGGAAAGAGACATGGTATCATCAATTCCCTGAACAGAAAATGGGCTTAAATCATGATAAAGCTGGTTTTTAATCTGAGAAGCCGTAATTTCTTCCCCATCGGAAGTGAGCATAATTCGCTCCGTAATATTCTTTAGCTCCCGGATGTTTCCCGGCCAGTCATATTCGAGCAGCACCTGAACCGCAGCCTTCTGGATTCTCCTTTTTTGTGCGTACTTCCCGTTAAACTGCTTGATGAAGTCCATCACCAGCGGTGGAATATCCTCTTTACGACTACGGAGCGCTGGAATTTCAATCGGTATGATGTTGAGCCTGTAGTAGAGATCCTCTCTGAATTTCCCCTCAGCAATCGCCTTTCTTAGGTTGACATTGGTTGCAGCTATAATCCTTACATCGATGGGAATGGTCTGCGTCCCTCCCACTCTCATGATTTCTCTCTCCTGAATCACCCGCAGCAGCTTCGACTGCATGGCGGGAGAAAGTTCTCCGATCTCGTCCAAAAAAAGAGTCCCGTCATTGGCAAGCTCAAACAATCCCGACTTACCGTCATTGCTGGCTCCTGTAAAAGCTCCTTTTTCATAGCCGAAAAATTCTGATTCCACAAGGTTTTCCGGTATGGCGGAGCAATTGACTTTAATAAAGGGCTTTTCATTTCTATGGCTGTTTCGATAAATAAAACTTGCCATCACTTCTTTGCCTGTACCCGACTCCCCGGTGATCAGAACCGTAGTCTCCCACCTTGCAATGCGCAGCGCCATATCCACAAGATTGCTCATAGACCTGCTTCTGTAAATCAGCCCCTGATCCGCAGACAGACTTTGTTTTCTCAGGTACTCCAGCTCCCGCTCATATTTCTTATTGATTTTATCCTTTTCCTCCAGGACTTCTTTCAGTCTCATGGTTTCTGTGATATCTCGCTCCGTACAGACCACCAGCTCCAGTTCACTATTTCTGATGAGCGGAACCCCTGTTATGTATACCTGTCCATCCTCCCGAAGCTGCTGAACAATACTTTCTTCGGTTCTGCTGGCAATTGCCTTCAAGGAGGCAGATTCTGTCACATATCCCTCCGCCACCAGGTCTGCCATATTTTTTCCGATCAGTTCATCCCTCCCCAATCCGCCGGTTTTTACAGACTCATCATTGACCAGCAGCGTTTTTCCGTTTTGATCCGTAATATAAATGCCGACATTGATGCAGTTTATGATTTCCAACAAGACTTCATAGTTTTGATGAATAAAGTCAGCAGCCATCTTACTTTTTTTCTCCATTCCTTCGATTTCCTTTCTTTTTATTAAAAAAGTGGCTTCGCCACTTCCACTAGGGAACCCTAACGGCCTTTGGCCTCCGACTCGCTTAGCTCCCTGCTGTCCGTTTTGCCATCCAAGCAAGCTTGGGGCAAGAAGGCATGGCGCGCCCTCTGCACTCCCCATTTTATCTAATAGGAAATGATCGTTCCTATTTAGATAAAAAAATCCGATACAAAAGCCTGTATCGGTTTAGCAGCGTGTTTGTTCCGAGCCTTTTTCTTTAGGGATCAGCATAACATAGGTACGCAATGAATTCAATAAAAGCATGCGGAATATTTTGAATATTTCGATATTTACCAAGTCACATTTTCGATATGAATCAAGACACATTTTTTGTAAGGATATCATCAACCAATTCTACCGGTTCATCAAATAAATAGATAAATTCAGGTATCCAGCAAACAGCACCCAGATCAAGTATGGAATTTGCAGGTAAGCCGCAGTCTTATTCACCTGATAGAAACTGACAATCATGAGCACGATCATCCCTAGCAGAAGGAGGAGCCAGACAAAGGCCAGCAGATACATCTGCAGATTGAAGAAGATGATGGACCAGAGGAAATTCATCACCAGCTGAATCGAGTATATTCTAAGGGCCTGATTTCGGTAGGATGAGTCGGAAACATAGACAAGGTAAGCGGATATGCCCATTAAAATATAAAGAATCGTCCAGACGATGGGAAACACCCAATTGGGGGGTACAAGATCTGGCTTTGCAACAGCATCATAGGCCTGCATACTGTCCATTGTGAGATATCCGGCCAGGGTACCAACCCCCACGCTGATCAGGATGCTAATAATAAGGGATTTTAAATTTTTCATAAGATTCACCACCTTTCAAGGATAGTAATATCTTATGGCATCCTTTCATACTTATGCATCACAACTAAGGAAACCTGTGTTGAAAAGGGCTTATTTGTCATAAATTTAAACGAGGTGATTTTTATGGATGCATATGAATTGACTGCGCTTATAACGGCCTTTGCCATTGCCATTGCCAAGGCAACCCCCAATAATGACGAGCTTGCCGTGATTTCCCTTGCCTACAGCCAACTCAGTGATGCCCTTGATTTCATCATTGCGGA
>JAQSXD010000104.1 GCA_029266295.1 Bacillota bacterium
CCATCCTTCCATGATTACAAGCTGCCGACTTCCATGGATATGCCGGAAATCGATGCAAGCATTGTGGAAGCTTACGATCCTTCTGCTCCATACGGCGGAAAGGAATCTGGAGAAGGTCCGATCCAGCCAACTGCACCTGCCATCTTCAATGCAGTCTATGACGCCATTGGAGTCAGATTTACAGAGATGCCGCTGACACCGGAAAAGGTGCTCAATGCCATCAAAGCGAATAAGGCAAATAAGTAATAGACAGTCATTAAAAACAGTAAAAAAGAATCAAAAAACGTAACAGACAGTTAATAAAATAGACCGGCGGCAGGGCTTACTGCGCTGCTGCCGGACTACATTCTGTAATTGCAAACAAGGAAACGAAAGGGAACAGACTATGCGACAATTGAAGTTCAGGGCCTGGGATGATGAGGCAAAAAAGATGTATTCTCCCGAAGCCTTGGAGCAGCCGGAAATAGAAGACAGTACAAAGAAAACAATCTATTCCTATCTCTCCTTCGGCGTTCTCTATATTTATGATTTTCGGTCAGAGGAGCCTGTAGAGTTTGTACCGATGCAGTATACGGGTTGGTACGATAAGAATAAGAACGAGATCTGCGAGGGCGATGTAGTCCAGCTGGAAGGAGCACTTCACCAAGTAATCTGGAGTGATGAAATTGCAAGCTTTATCATCCTGTCCCACGACGGTATGGTCATGATGGGCGGAGAATATCTGGCGGATAACATTGAAATTGTCGGTAATATCTACGAAGATCCGGGCTTGATCAGCTACAGGTAATAAGGAGGACACATCCATGCGGTTAATAGACAAAGCTGCTCTTTTACAGTTAATGGACGGAAAAAGAGTGGACTTTTATCTGGAAGATGACATGTTTGAAATTGAAGGTTTAGCGGAATGCCAGAACGATACTGTCGTAATCAAGGTTCTTGATGCAGTTGGTCATATCCTGGAAATGTGCGGAGACGATCTTGAAATTGAGGCAAAAAATCGCAGACTCTACGCAAAGAGAAGGGATACCGGGAAAATCTTCGAAATGGAGATCAACCGGATTTATGAAAGACTGGTAGACCCGGATGCAGAAGCATTTTTACACAAATGGAATTTCGGAGTAGAGCAGTTCTTTCACAAGAAGACCGATACGCTGGTTTGGTTTGATGAAGCCGAAGAGAAATGGGTCATCGAACTGAATAAAATCAATATGTACTTCAGTGGAAACCGGACTTCCTATGAAAGCCTGGAACAGCTGTTTGCAGCCAACCGTGAGCATATGGAAGGTGATTGGCAGGCGATAACCTACAGTTCTGCCGTGGAGGATGATGATACCTATGGGAAAGATTGTTGTTGAATCAAACTACAGGAGATTTGAGCCGGTTGGTCAGGAAGACATGTGTGCAAACTGTCCTTCCAGCTGTAAGACATCCTGTGCAAGAGTACTAATGCAAAAACACGATACCAATATGGAAAAGGATTTTGAAGGCTTTAAAGTGGTCTTTGAAAAGAGGAACCAAGAAATTTAATAATAATGACCGTTTCTTTATGCAAAAAAACGCTATCAATCCGTATTACCCTTTATTGTTAAAAAATAAACAAAGAAAGCGGAGGAAAATAACTATGGATCTTAAGAAGAAAAGATGGTTTATCCTAGGAGCGAGTCTTGTAATCAATTTGTGTATCGGTTCCGGTTACGCATGGAGCGTATTTGCGGGACCACTGATCAAAACCTTTGGATGGACAGCAGCAGCAACGGCTCTGACCTTTACAATTGCCAATGCAGTCAGCCCAATCACCATGATTACAGGCGGAAAAATTCAGGATAAGTATGGCCCGAAATGGGTAATCTTTGCGGGAGGAATTCTCTTTGGAGGCGGTATCTTCCTTTCCGGACTGACCACCTCGTTGGCATGGCTGTATGTAAGCTACGGGATTATTGCAGGGTTTGGAATGGGTCTGGTATATAGCTGTACCATCGCAAACACCGTTAAATTTTTCCCAGACAAAAGAGGACTCGTTGGCGGTCTTGCTACAGCTGGATATGGCTCCGGTGCTATTATTTTTGCGCCGATCGCTCAGCAGATTATCGCAGGAAGCGGTGTGCTGTTCACTTTTAAAACATTAGGAATTATCTATCTTGTTGTTATTCTGGTCGGCTCACGTTTTATCATGGCAGCACCTGCTGGATATAAACCGGAGGGATGGGAACCACCTGCAATCACAGCCACATCTTCAAATACAGGGAAAGACAAGACCTGGTCACAGATGCTTGCAGATCCGCTTTTCTACGTACTGGTCGTCATGTTCGTAATCGGCGCTATGGCTGGACTTATGATCATCAGCCAGGCATCACCGATCGCACAGGAAGTTATCGGAGTAGATCCGGCTCTTGCCGCTGTGGCAGTAAGCTGCGTGGCCATTGCCAATACTTGCGGACGTGTTATTTGGGGATGGATCTCCGATAAGATCGGCAGATATAACGCACTTCCATTGATGTATATCTTATCCGGCGCAATGATGTTTACGCTATCCACAATAGGTGCTGGACAGTTTGCTTTATTTGTAGTTGTCGTTATGGCCATCGGTTTCTGCTTCGGCGGATTTATGGGCGTATTCCCAGCTCTGACAGCAGACAGCTTTGGCCCTAGAAATAACGGTGTAAACTATGGATTTATGTTTACCGGTTTTGCAATCGGTGCATATGTAGGCCCTGTTTTAGCAGCTACAGTAAAAGCAAATAATAACGGCGCTTATACCAACGCATTTCTTATTGCTGCAGCACTGAGCATCGTAGGAATCGCACTGACCTTTATCGTCAGAATGATGAAAAAGAGAGCTGCGGCAGCAACATCCAAGGCGTAAGCGTAGAAGAGAGATTATGATTCGAATCTCAAGGCGAAAGCGATTGGTTGCAGATAAGACCGCAGCCAATGCTTTCTCCTTAGCTGTGAATCGTTAAGTACCGGAGTTCTTTGTAGAAGGGGTTTCAATCATGAGTATCATTGACAAGAGCAGGAAAATAGAAATAACAGTTCAACGGGTGGATAGCATACCCTGCAGCCTGGTTGGTAAGAAAATGGTGTTTTCGGCAGACGGCACAATTGAGACTGAGCCATGGCAGCTTCCGTGGCCCATGCCATGGATTGAATTGGTTTGCAGAACCTTTGCCATGGAGAACATCGGCGTGTCACAAATGAAATCGACACGGCTATATAATCCTGAAGAGCCGGATCAATACATTGAAATTATTGCCAAAAGCTATATTGACCTGACCATTGGACAGCTAGCAGATCAGGTGTCTGAACTGTACGGTGAGCGTGAGGCATTGATCAGCAGCACCAGCAGCCGGAGGTACACCTATGGGCAATTCAGAGAGTTTTCTGGAAAACTGGCAAAAGGACTGATGTCAATCGGCGTGCAGAAGAGCGATAAAGTAGCAATTTGGGCAGTGAATTCACCGGAATTTGTCCTCGCGCAGTTCGCAATTGCAAAAACCGGGGGTGTCATGGTACCGCTCAACGCCTATGAGAAGGAAATGAGAATGGAGACCCTGCTGAAACATTCGGATACCAGTACGCTGATCATGCAGGTGGGAACAAAAGCCACAGAGAATATAGAAATTCTTTATAGGTTATGTCCGGAACTTTGTGAAGCAGTGCCGGGAAGACTGCGGTCTGAACGATTTCCTATGCTCAAGAACGTCATTGTAATCACTGATGAAGAATATCCAGGTACCTTCCGGTGGTCAGAGCTGCTCCAGATGGGAAGCACTGTGGATGACACGGAACTTTCTCACCGGCAAAAGCAATTAAGCTATAAAGATACAGTACATATGATCTACACCTCGGGAACCACAGGGACTCCCAAAGGCGTTATGCTCAGCAGCGGAAATGTCATTGAAAATGCGAATGCAATGGCAAATCGGATGGAGCTTTCCGAGCGGGATGTGATGTGCGTACAGGCGCCCATGTTTCACTGCTTTGGTTGTGTAGCCTGCATCCTCACTGCTGTATCAAGGGGCGGAGCGATGGTTATGGTAGATAAGTTCCGGCCTGAGATTACCATGTCTCTGATCGAGCGGGAAAAATGTACCGTGGTTTCCGGCGTACCCACAATGTTCATCGGTTTTATTAATGAAATGGAAAAAAACAGCTATAATCTCGCATCTGTCAGAACAGGAATTATTGCCGGCGCGTCCTGCCCTCCGAAACTAATGGAGGATATCAAAAACTTGCTTGGAATTCCAAAGTTGATCTCATCTTATGGTCTGACAGAGGCATCACCTTGTGTCACAGCGGTTTACGCAGATGATCCTTTGGAATGGAAGTCCACTGCAGCAGGCGCGCCAATTCCGGGTGTGCAGATTCGCATCATGGATTCCACCTCAAAGGAAGAAATTACTGATGGAAGCTGCGGCGAAATCTGGGTTAAGGGCTACAATCTCATGCAGGGATATTATCGCATGCCTGATGAGACCGCGATGGCAATTGATGCAGATAGCTGGCTTCATACAGGAGATATCGGCTGTCTGGCAGACAACGGCTATCTAAGAATCAAAGATCGAAGCAAAGATATCATTATCAGGAGTGGTGAGAATATCAGCCCAAAGGAGATAGAAGATTTTCTCCATACCCATGATGCTGTGGCAGAAGCCGCCGTCGTCGGCGTTTCCAGTTATCTGTACGGAGAAGAGGTTGTCGCATTTATCAGAGTGAAAGATGACAGGAACCTGACTGAGAATGAGATTCGGGAATATTGCAGGGGAAAAATATCTACCAATAAAATGCCAAGATGGGTTGTGTTTCTTGACCGATTCCCCGTCTCCGATTCGGGAAAATGTCTGAAATCTGAGCTCAGGCGGCATGCCGCGGAGCTGAAAGAGAAAAAAATCATCAGTTAATTCATTATTTGAGGAAACACGGATATCATGTTAGTTGTACTGGAATCCATTGGTGTTTCCCCTAAGAAAAAGGAGAGCTGAGTATGGCAAAAGTAATTACCGTAAAAGAAGCGGCAGAACTATTTCAGGACAATATCAGTGTTGGTACCGCAGGATTCGGTTTGGCAGGCTGGCCGGAGGAGATCGCTATTGCTGTTGGAAAGCGATTTGATGAAACCGGTCATCCCAGAAATCTTACTCACATCCATGCTGCAGGACTGGGAAATTGGGGTTTAGGCCCCAAGGGAGAACGCGGCGAAGGCGTTTGGGCTAAGGAAGGACTCATGACAAAGTTTATCGGATCCCATGCAGGTTCCTCTCCGTCTGTCTTTAAGCTAATTACAGAGAATAAGATCATGGCATGGAATCTTCCACTTGGCACCATTCTTCAGATTTGGCACGAAGCAGGAAGAAAAGCTCCCGGAATCCTGACAAAGACTGGTCTGGGAACTTTTATCGATCCCCGGTTTGACGGCGGAAAGCTCAATCCTCTGACCAAGGAACAGGGTGAGGATCTGGTAACCTACATACCTGATTTTATGGGTGAGGAGTACCTTTTCTACAAGGCTTGGCCCATTGATATCGGTTTCATGCGCGGAACCACAGCAGATGAGAACGGCAACATTACCTGTGAAAAAGAATCTCACAATCTTGAAATGCTGTCTGTTGCGCAGGCTGCAAAAGCAAACGGAGGAATCGTTATCGTTCAGGTCGAAACCCTTGCAAAGGCTGGTAGTCTCAATCCGAAGCTTGTTAAAGTGCCTGGCATCTATGTGGACTATATCGTTATTGCAGAAGATCCTGAAAATATCATGCAGACGCAGGGAACGAAGTATAATAGAGCCTTTACCGGTGAAGTTCGTGTGCCGCTTCAATCAAGCATGAAGCCCATTCCTTTCGACGAGAAAAAGGTAATGGTTCGAAGAGTTACTCAGGAGATTCAGCCTGGCTTTAAGTGCAATTTTGGAATTGGCGTTCCAACCCATACCGGCAACGTAATGGCGGAGGAAGGCTGTGCAAATACGATTACGATGATTTCTGAATCAGGTAGCATCGGCGGAGTTCCCGGCGGCGGTAATGACTTCGGCGCACATTGGAACATTGAAGCTTCCTGCGATCAGGGCGATCACTTCAGCTTCTTTGACGGCGGCGGTCTGGATCTTGGCGTATTTGGACTGAGTGAAGTCGATAAGGACGGAAATGTGAATACAAGTCTTCTGAACGGTAAAATTATGGGAGTCGGAGGATTTGCAAATATTGCGGCAACTGCGAAGCATGCAGTTTTCGTAGGAACTTTCACCGCAGGCGGAATTGAATGCAAAGTGGAAGATGGTAAGATGATCATCGTGCAAGAGGGAAAATTTAAGAAGTTTGTTGAGAAGTGTCCGCAGCTGACCTTTAATGCAGAACAATCCTTAAAGCGAGGAAACCACATCATCTATATCACGGAACGCTGTGTCATAACAAGAACGATGGAAGGTATGATTCTGACAGAAATCGCACCGGGCATTGACCTTCAGACACAGATCCTGGATCAGATGGGCTTTGCTCCTATTATTCCGGAGGGCGGACCGAAATTAATGGATTCTGAGTTGTTCCAGCCCGTCTGGGGGAAACTGAAAGAACAGATGAGTCAGAAATAACAACTTCAAAGCATTACAATCAGATTCAACATAGTTAAATCAATCACAATAGAATGCAATGCATTCGCTATCAGGAAAACCGGAGCGCAGAAGTGTTTCGGTTTTCTGAATGTTTAGCAAGCTCCTGCAGCCGGCGATGGAAGGTGCTGCAAAGCGTTAACTTAGCTTCAGGCATGTAGCCTCATAGATAATGAGACGAATTGCAGATAAAAGGAAAGGAGGAAGCGGAGGCGATGACAGATAACAGATCGATGGGCAGAAGCATTACAGAAGAAGTTGCGGATGGAATCTACCAGATAAAAGTCCCTCTTCCCAATAATCCGCTGGGATCATTGAACGCATACTTGCTTACCGGTGGCGAAAAGAACTTGCTGATTGACACCGGCTTCTTTCATCCCGAGTGCCGTAACGCCATAGTGGATGGCTTCCAAAATATCGGGGCCAAAATTTCGGATACCGACATCTTCCTAACCCATCTTCACGCCGATCATTCCGGTCTTGCTTCGGAGCTGGCCGCCCGGGGAGCAAAGATTTACTGCAGTGCACTGGACGGTAATATTATCAATCTTTTTGCTGCTCAGGAATATTGGGATGAAATGGGAGCGCTCTTCTGCCGGCACGGGATGCCTGATCTTGAAGAAGATCAAGAAAAAGGAGTTCATCCGGGCAAGCTGTTCGGAGGGAAAAATCAGATCAATTTTATAACGGTAGTTGATGGAGAACTCATTCAAGGGGGAAAATACAAGCTTCAATGTGTCTGGACCCCGGGGCATACCCCCGGGCACCTGTGCCTATATGAAAAAAATCAAAAGCTGCTTTTCTCAGGAGATCATGTTTTGGGAGACATCACTCCCGTCCTTTCGCCGGAGCAAGGATTGGAACGGCCATTAAGGCCATATCTGGAAAGCTTGCAGCGCATTGAGAAGCTTGAGATCAGAGAGATTCTTCCGGGGCACCGGGGAAGGGTAACAATGCCCTACGTTAGGATTGAGGAACTGAAAAAGCATCATGAGCTGAGACTGGAAGAGATTCGTTTAATCCTGAGGCATGCCAATCGGCCGATGAACGCATATGAAGTTGCCGCCAAAATGAGCTGGAGAATGCCAAAGGATATCTGGGAAAAAATACCGAGACAGCAGCGCTGGTTTGCAACGGGAGAGGCCATCGCCCATCTGTTCTATCTTGAAGAAGAAGGATCAGCAGCAGTCAGATTGGAAGACGGATCTTATACGTTTTCTCTCAGTGATAAAGGAGGCTCACAGATTCTATGAGGATTATTGTACTGCTAAAACAGCCTGTTAAGGGAGGAAACTCTTTGGAAAGAGCAGCGCTGATCGGTAGAGATTCCGGCGATGATGCCCAAATCGGTTATGATGACGGCAATGCCCTTGAAATGGCTTTGCGATTAAAGGAGAAAGCAGAGCAGGGCACAGTGGAGATCATAGCACTGGCTGCAGGCATCTCCGATGAGGAGGAGGTTTTAAGAGAGGCGCTTGCCTTGGGAGCTGATCAGGCTGTTCTCTTGAGTGATGCAGGCCTTGCCGCAGCTGATTCCATGGCGACAGCACGCTGCCTTGCTGCTGCAATCCGCCAAATCGGGGCATATGATCTGATTTTGGCGGGGTATAAGAGTCAGGATAAAAAAGAAGGCCATGTAGGCTCAATGGTCGCTGAGTTTCTCTGCCTTCCTCAAATCACGCATGTGAATGAATTTCAAGTTACGGAAGAAAGTGTAGAGGCTATTGCAGATCAAGGCGACGGCTTCAGCTTGAAACTGCGTGCGCCGCTGCCGTGCTGTCTCAGTATGAATAAGATGAAGCATTCTCTTCGTATCATGACCCTGCAGGGCGTCCGTCAGTCTCTGAAAAAGGATTTGCTTCGATGGACCTTTCAGGATATTCGCTTAGAAGGGGAGGACTGGTTTGAAAGAACTCTTGTGACCCATAAATTTTCTGTCCGACACAGGGATAAAGGACAAATCCTTAATCTGATCGATCAGGAACAGATAGAAGCACTCTTGAGGCCGTTCCTTGGTGATATCAAATCTTCCTTTTTAAAACGAGCATGATTCTAGAAAAGAGAGTCCGCTGTTAAAAAAAAGCCAGCCAATGCATTTTGGAAGCGAACCCTAAACATTAGATCGTAAGTCTAGTGCTTGGGGTTCGTTTTGTTTGCAATTTGTGGGAACACTGTGATTTATGGAAACTTGCCAAAATCTGTATATTTTTATATAATAAAGCCTGCCAAGTATATGTAAATAAATGAAAGACTTTGCCTAATAGAATTGCTGTTGTGGGGGGTAAAAATGAAAATAACGAAAATTGAGGATCATGACAAAATAAGTTTTATGGATCTTCTCCTTCTTGCAGATGAAGACGAAAAAATGATCGAGAAATACTTATATCGAGGAGAAATGTTTGCTTTGTACGATGATGATTTGAAAAGTATCTGCGTAGTTACACAGGAAAGCGATGATGTTTGTGAACTGAAAAATATAGCAACGTATGAAAAATGGCATGGCTACGGGTATGGCAGCGAACTTTTAAACCACATCGTTTCATATTACAAGGGCAAGGATACAACCATGCTTGTGGGAACAGGTGACATCCCATGGATATTACAGTTTTACCAGAAAAACGGGTTTAGAATTTCTCATAGAATTAAGGACTTTTTCACAGACAACTACGACCAACCGATGTTTGAAGATGGTGTTCAATTGATTGATATGGTTTATTTAAGCAAAAGCCTATAAACTTCAAAAAAACGTTGCTATGCGAGAAGTCGTTAGGCCATAAAATTGAATTCATTCCGTTCTTTTTGAGAATGCTATCTACTAGAGCGTATGCAAATTAAGAAGGTATTCAATCTGTCTAAAACTCATTGTACCATGACATACTCAAATTTGCTTGGAAAGTATACAAAATACTTTCTGGATTTCACCAAATAACGTTTGACTATTTATTAACAATAAGTTAAAGTGTTACATGTAGAATTAAGATTTGTTTATCAGCCCGAACAATTTATAAGATAAATTGGCGGGAGTTTAAGCAGGAAACCGTAAATTCCTGATTTGTCGGTGACCTGCTGAGTTAGATCAAGATAAAATAAGTATCACAAAACAGGAGGAGAATGAAAAATGGATTTTAAACTCACGAAAACACATTTGCTTCAGCAGGAATTATTCCGAAGATTTGCGGAAAC
>JAQSXD010000105.1 GCA_029266295.1 Bacillota bacterium
TTCGTGCATGGAACTCTGCATTTCCGACATGTGTTCGTTGCCTCTGACCGCATAATCCCTTGCCTCCTGTGCCAGTACGCTTGCTTCGCCGGCATTGACTGCATTTTGTCTTGTCTGAGATGCAATCTCTGCAATGGAAGCGGTAAGTTCTTGAATGGCACCAGCTTGTTCCGTTGTACCGTGGGATAAGGTCTGCCCGCCGCTGGATACTTGTCTTGAACCCAAATTTACTCGATCGGCAGCTTTGCTGATATCACCCATGACTTGATTCAGGGATCCAACGATATGATTGAGAGAATTCTTTATCTGGATGAAATCTCCCTTATAATCCGCAGTGATTGCCACGTCGAGATTTCCGCCGGCAATTTCTGAAAGAACCGCAGAAAGCTCTGATATATAGCTTCTGATATTTGTAATGGAACCGTTCAGCGCCGTCTTAATTGATCCGTGATCACCGAGATACTCCCCGGTCATGGCTGCTTGAAGGTTGCCGGCTGCCATCTCTCTCAAAACGTCAAGGGCTTCCCGGACGGGTTGCTCAATGGCACCTAGTGTCTGATTAATACCGCTGATAACATTTCTGAACTCGCCGTTAAATTTATCTGCATCTCCTCTTGTGCTGAGGCTGCCTTCCGCAGCTTCTTGGGAAATGGTGGTGGTTTCCTCGACCAGCATCTTGACATTTTCCAGCATTCTGATCAGAGAGGGAAGGAGCGTGTCCGTCTCGCCTCGTTTGCCAATTGCTTTTAGTTCATCCAACTTGGACAGGTTGCCGTCGGCAACGTCGGCAACGACATCAATGGTATCTCTTACCGTGGCGATTACGTTGTTGATACTGTGTTTCATCTTCTCATAAATTCCAACGTAGGTGCCATCCATGGTTTGGGAATAGTTATTCTTGCTCATCTGTCGCAGGATATTGCTGCCTTCCACCAGAGCACCGAGACCGTCAATACAGGAATTGATGCTTTCTTTAATCTGGTTGTAATCACCTTGATATGCAGCATCTAGCTTTTCGGGGATTTCTCCTCTGCCGATTTGCTCGATGTATCCTGCAGTCACCTGAAGGGGATCGATGAGAGAATCCAGCGCTTGGTTGATTCCTGCAACGATTTTCGCGTAATTTCCACTGAGTCTGCTCACATCAGCCCGATAGGAAAGCTTGCCGGCTGCTGCTGCTTCCGTAAGCTTTCCGGACTCTTCCAATAGAGACTGGAGCGAGGTTCTGACAAGATTGAGATTATTAATCAGAAGGGAATAATCCCCCTTATATTCATTTTCCAGGATCTCAAGATCTTCCCCGGTTGCAATCTTATCAATATAATCCAGTGCCGTATTTAGAGGCGTGACGATTGCTTCAATGGTGCTGTTGAAACCGCCAATGATCTCTTTGTAACCGCCGTTAAATGCGTCGGCATTGCCCCGGATATCCAATCGGCCCTCTACAGCAGCTCCTGTCAAAAGTTCCGCTTCTGTGACCAGACTTCGCAGAGTTTCGACTACGGAAATCATACTATGGCCTAGGAGATCTTTTTCAGAGCGAGGAGCCAGTTCCACAGAAAGGTCACCCTCTGCGATTTTTTTTGCAATCTCCGATTGCTGTTTGATATTTTCTGCCATTTTGGCAAATGCAACCGTCAATTCGCCTACTTCATCCTGACCAAGGGCGTCAAAATCGGGATGGATATCCACTTCAACATCTCCAAGTGTCAGTTTGTCCGCAGCAACTACAAGCTGTTTGATGGGGCGGACGATTCGTCTTGAAAGCAGGACGATGAGTGCGATAATGCTCAGTAGGACAAGGACAAAGATTACAGTCATGGTCGTTCTGACCTCGATGTAGGGGCCATTGAATTCTTTATCCGGCAGTCCGGTAGCAACTATCCAACCGGTATCTCCGATGGCTGATACATACCCGTGACTGGATAATCCGCCTGACGAAAAACTGATGTCCCCGGTGATTTTCTTTGCGATTGCTTCTTTGATGTTGTCGGATAAGTCGGTCTCAGAAATATTCTTATTCAGGAAGGCTTCATCCGGATGATAAATGATCTTGCCTCCGTCACTAGCCAGAATATAATATCCGGTTTGACCCAGTGTATATTTCTCCATGAGCGTTTTCCAGCTTGCGACAGATAAATTGATGCCCGCAGCACCGATAATCTCGTCCTTGTTTTCTCCGTAAACTGGCGCAACCACACTGACTACTGTTGCGCTAGATACTGCATCAACATAAGGGTCTGTCATGACCACTTCCTTTTTGTCCAGCAGTTTTGCATACCAAGGACTGTCCTCAATGTTCCAATCAGAACCCGAGACGCTTCCGTCGGATAGTAACATCTGACTGGAATCAATGTCTGAAATCCATGCGCTGGAAATGTTTTCAGAATCAGATTCCTGGATTCTATGTAAGGTATCTTTTACCTGGTCGAAGACCGGGGAAATGTTGATCGCTACTTCGGGAGTCGAATTGATCAAAATATCTTCGAATTGATGATTGGTGGGCATTTGTCCGGCTATGGCCATATAGCCTCGGAAATATCCACCGATTTCATAGGATGCGGCCTGGGATTTGGCCGTTAGTTCGCTGGTAGTAAGGTCTGATACGGCAGAGTGAACCGTATTTAATGAGGTGACCGCTGCAATGCAATATGTTACTGCAACAGGTACGCCGATCAAGACGAGGATTTTTGTTAATAAGCTTTTCATGTGCATGCTGTCTGTTTTCTCCTTTCGTCAGCCTGGTACTCTGTAATTCTATGCTGTTTTTCAGTTAAATTGAGCATAGTGTTAATAGTTTACATCTGATTGGAAAATATATCAATGACTGTGTTGCTGTCTTTTCAGCGCGGCTAATACTATTTTAATGAAATGGTAGTCAGTATTGTAATCGCTCTCGCCAAAGAGACAACTGTTAAATTTCTACCCTGTTATTATGATAATAAACGAAACGGTTAGTCAAAACTAACGAAAAGTTTGAAAACAAAGAATGAAAGAAAGGTACTATAAGAAAAAAGAAAGGTCCTATAAGAAATAAGATGATAAGATTTTAAATAAAATAATAGAAGAGCAGATTTCTCTGCTCTTCCTAACCTCAATGATTCATTCATGAACCAGCATCGCCGGTTCAGCAACTTAGATTACTTTCTTACAGGGTATTTTTCATCGAAGGTAATTTCATCAGAACCATAGGTGATGTTTTTTCTGATCTTGCCGCGCTTCTTTTGGACCACATAGATCGCGATTGGTACAAAGGTGGCAATGACGGAAATAACGAATACAGGCATGCCTCCGTCCTCAAAGACCAGAAGGATCATTGCTCCGATCATGATCACATTACAGAAATATGCCAGCCCGGGATACCATTTTGCTTTAACGGTCAGAACTTCATTGGGATCATAGCCTCGCTCCTTCAGCTTTTTGCGGAATACGATCTGCGACCAGCAGATGGCAACCCAGCAAAGCGTGCCGGTAAATCCGGAGATTCCCAGGAGATTTGCGTAAAGCGGAAGTCCTTCATCTCCCCAGAGTCCGAGCTCATCAGAAGCGAAGCCGAGAAGGAATACAATCCACATGGGAACGATGGTGAAGATCGTCGCATTTTGAGGGGTATTAAACTTATTCAAATTAGAGAGGAATTTCGGCGCCATTCCTTCTACGGAGAGACCATAAAGTGCACGTACTGTTCCGTATAAACCTGAATTGGCACAGCTGAATGCTGCGATCAGGGTGGTAATCGTAAAGAGTCCGGCAGCCCATTTCAGACCGTATGCACCAAGGGTGTAAGCGAAGATAGATTCATCAAGACCAGCTTCTGCGTAGGGTACGATGAGCGTTAGGGCAAAAACTGGGATGACATAAATCAATATGATACGGAGTGCCACTCTTTTGCAGGCAAGCGGTACATTGGTCTCGGGGCTCTGGGTTTCAGCCGCGGAAAGACCTACGATTTCGGAACCCTGGAAATTGACAAGAGTCCAGATCATGTAGGTGATAATGATGAACGTACCTGCCGGGAACAGTTTTTCAAATGTGGAGCCGTCCCCGGAAAGAATGATCTGCGAACCGATGAAACCGCCGCTTTCCGTGAAGGGATGCAGGTTGCCGCCGATGACTCCCATGAAGATTCCGGCTGCACAGATTGTGAATACGATAATTGCCAATACTTTTATAATTGCCATTATCGACTCGATATGACCAAACCATTTTACATGATATACATTCACGAGTGTTAAAAGGAATAATGCAACGATACCCCAGACAAAGGTACTCCATGCCGGGTTTTCAAAAGGAAGCGTAATGAAATAGTTCATAAAGACCGCACAAGCCAGCGCTTCGGAAGGCACATAAGCCACCCAGTTGATCCAGTAGGCCCAGGCAATTCCCGTTGCAGCAGTATCACCCATAAATTCTCTTGAATAAGAGACGAAGGAGCCTCTTCTTGGTATATTTACAAGCAATTCTGCGAAGGACTGCATAACTCCATAAATGGTGATACCGGCAATTATGTATGCGATCAGCACAGCACCGGGTCCCATTTCAGAGAACGTCAGGCCAAGCCCTAAGAAATAACAGGAACCGATGATTCCGCCAATGGCAATCAGTGATACATGCCAAGGCAGAATACCGCGCTGTAGGGTACGTTCTTCGGGAGCGCTATCAGTAAGATTTTTTTCAGTCATAAATGATTCCTCCTAATAAGATTTCAAAAATTCATCAAATTAATAAAATTAAGAAAATTATAATAATACTCAGTAAATTAAGCAAGAGCAAAAATTATGCCAGTTTTGATGGAATGAATAAATTGCGTTCAAACATATGGAAAAGGATCATTTTGTTGCGAAATAAATGTATTTCTTTGTTTTTATATTTATCAAAAATGATAAATAATTGTCAGAACTGAAAAAACAATCATGGTATATTTGGCTGAATATTTTGAAAAAATTTCCGGGTAAAACTTAAAAAAATGAGTTGACCTTTACGCCGCGTAAAGGTTTATGATAAAACTAACCTCAGTTGAGAGAATCATATTTCTTGCAATAGCGGAGAAGATATTCTCTTATTAATTGAGTTAATCAGGAGGTGGTCGTGTGGAATATACGGTTCAAAGGCTTGCAGCACTGGCGGGAATCAGCGGGAGAACATTGCGATATTATGATGAGATTGAAATTCTTAAGCCGGCTAGAATCAATTCATCCGGGTATCGGATCTATGGAAAAAAAGAAGTGGAGACCTTGCAGCAGATTTTGTTTTATCGCGAATTGGATGTGGATCTGGATACCATAAAAAAAATCCTGAAGTCCCCCGGTTTTGACAGCGCTGAAGCTTTGAGAAACCACCGCAGCAGACTTCTTGAAAAAAGAGAACAACTGGAACGATTGATTGAAAACATTAATAAATCAATTGCTACAGCAGAAGGGAGAATGACTATGAGTGATAAAGAAAAATTTGAAGGCTTTAAAAAAAGCTTGGTGGAAGATAATGACAAAAGGTATGGAAAGGAGGTAAGAGAGAAATATGGTGAGGAAGCAGCTTTGAAATCAAATCAAAGGATTTTGAATCTATCTCAGGAGGACTATGAAAAAACCGTGAGATTGGAGGAAGAACTTCGAAAGACACTGGCATCTGCCATGCAGTCAGGAGGACCAGGCAGCGAGGAAGCCCAGAAAGCAGCAGATCTTCACCGCAATTGGCTCTGTATGCACTGGGATCAATATTCTCCGGAAGCCCATGCTGGTTTGGCAAATATGTACGTAGAGGATGAGCGCTTCCGTGCATATTATGACAAGGAGCAGCCCGGTACTGCAGAATTTCTCCGGGATGCGATTCTGATTTATACGTCAGACAGCCAAAAGGGAATTGAACTATCGTTGTAAGAAAATGATCAGTACGGGCGATTTTAGATATTCTAAAGGATAAAGAACCAAACAAAAAAATAACTCCTTTGAGGGGCAGAGGCCTGTTCAAAGGAGTTGTTTTTTTACTGTTAGCGAAGAGATTACCTTCTTGGTTTTGATTGGAGTATGCTATCTGAGGCGAACTGCGGCCATGGCACAGGCGCCTTCGTGTACAACCTTGAAGCCCTTTGACTCTGCAAATGATACGATTTCTTTATCATAGGTTCCTGGCTGGAGCCAGATGTTGGGATAGGTTTCGGGATCCATCTCTTCCAGACTCTTGAGGGTAACCGAAGGTGGAATTACGAAATCGATACAGTCGGGAACCTTTGGGAGATCCTCAAGGCAGGCGTAACATTTTGTCCCATCTTCCATTTCAGAGTAGTTGGGATTAACCGCATAAGTCTCATATCCATATTTTTTTAGTGTATGATAGATTCGATTTGCGGTTTTTTCTGTATTGGGTGTGGCACCAATAACTGCCCAGACCTTTTTGTTAAGCATCTCATTCATTTTCTTTTCATTATTCATTGTGATACCTCGATTTTCTCAATATTGTGCGTCCTTATGGTATATCATGTTTCGTTACAATAAGCTTTCATTCTTTTAATTGATTATTCCCGTTTTGTTTCTGTTAAAACAAAAGGATCGGAGGAAATTAAGAAGGAAATTAATTATTGGCATAGGGAAATTTATTAGCTGTATTTTTCTCTATCGTTATGATAAAATAATATAATTCTTATAGAAAAAATTTATAGTCTGATGGACGGAGGAAGAAAAAAATGAGAGCAGTGATCACTGTTATCGGTAAAGATATGGTCGGAATCTTAGCCAAGGTAAGTACCACTTGCGCAGAGGCAAACGCCAATGTAATTGAAGTGACGCAATCGGTGCTGCAGGAGTTTTTCTGCATGGTCATGCTGGTGGACATCGCTGAGATGAACTGTGAATTGGGTGAGCTGAACGAGCGCATGAGAAACAACGTGCCGGGTATGACAATTCATATCATGCATGAGGATATTTTCAATTCCATGCACCGAATTTAGGGAACGCTGACTGTACGCGATCTATGACATCAGGGTTTCTTCCAAACAACACAGGAATGGAAAGTGGCTATGGTAGAATGCGTACTTGTCGCACAAATGGAAAAATAAAGCCGGAGGTAGAAATACATGCTTAACATGAGCGATATCGTGGAAACCATCACCATGATACAGGATGAAAATTTAGATATCAGAACAATAACGATGGGAATTTCCTTGCTGGATTGCTGTGACAGCGATATTGATCGGTCCTGTGAAAAGGTTTATGAAAAGATTTACAGATGCGCGAAGGATCTGGTTAAAACGGGCTGTGATATTGAACAAAAATACGGAATTCCCATTATCAATAAAAGAATTTCAGTGACCCCCATTGCAATGCTGTTGGGAGCATCAGGCGGAGATCCGCTAAAGTATGCTTTGACCTTAGATCGGGTGGCAAAGGATGTCGGTGTCAATTTTATCGGAGGATTTTCCGCCTTGGTGCACAAAGGCTTTTCCCCGGGAGATAAAGAACTTATTGAAGCGATTCCAAGGGCGCTCTCTGAGACGGAATTTGTCTGTTCTTCTGTGAATATCGGTACCTCCAAAGCCGGAATCAATATGGATGCCGTCAGAACCATGGGAAGGATTGTCAGAGAAGCAGCGGAGCTTACCGCAGACCGTCAGTGTATCGGCGCCGCCAAGCTGGTTGTGTTCTGCAATGCGCCCGAGGATAATCCATTTATGGCAGGAGCTTTTCACGGGCCAGGAGAACCGGACTGTGTGATCAATGTCGGTGTGTCGGGGCCGGGGGTTGTTCGTGCTGCGCTTGCAAAAGCTGGAGATGATCTGGATCTGACTCAAGTGGCAGATATTATTAAGAAAACAGCCTTTAAAATAACGAGAATGGGTCAATTGGTAGGCAGTGAAGCTTCGAAACGTCTTGGGGTACCATTTGGTATTGTAGATCTGTCCCTTGCACCCACACCAGCCATCGGTGATTCCGTAGCTCATATTCTGGAAGAGATCGGTCTTGATATGTGCGGTGCCCATGGAACGACAGCTGCACTTGCCATGCTGAACGATGCTGTGAAAAAGGGCGGCGTAATGGCGTCCTCCAATGTAGGCGGGCTTTCCGGTGCATTCATACCGGTTTCAGAGGATGCAGGTATGATTGAAGCGGCAAGGAGCGGTGTGCTGACCATCGAGAAGCTGGAAGCCATGACCGCGGTTTGTTCCGTAGGGCTTGACATGATCGTAATCCCAGGAGACACTCCAGCTGAAATTATTTCTGCCATCATTGCCGATGAAGCGGCAATTGGAATGGTGAATTTCAAGACAACTGCGGTGAGAGTCATTCCGGCCATCGGAAAGAATGAGGGTGAAGAGCTTGAATTCGGCGGCCTGCTGGGACAGGGCCCTGTTATGAAGATCAACAAAACCTCTCCTGCAAAGATGATCAAACGAGGCGGCAGAATTCCCGCACCGCTCCATAGCTTGAAAAAGTACATTGGGGAAGGCTGATTCAGCGCTTTCCTAGAACATAGATCCCATCAGGCAGTGAATGATCCACATGGAAGGAAATCCTTACATGTGGATATTTTTTTTCAAAATACAGCCGATTAGACTTTCCGTTGCCGACCATATTGGAAAAGGATGCTCCGCTGCTGTAAAACCGGAAATTGTCTTGCAAGCTGCCCCGTGAGCTGCACTGCAAACTGTCCTGCGAGCTATCTTGCAAGCTGATTTGCACGTTCCTTTGATGACCTGAAAGATTGGCAGTCAGCTGAGCTTCCATCTGATCCTTTGCAATTTCCGACTCCACCAGCTGGCGGAATGCTGGGTGGTAGCCACCGGTGATGGCGCCGTTCTCGTTGATCAGGTCCGTACTTTTTAAACCGATGCGAATAACATTGATACCGGCTTTCGTGAGAATGAGATACATTTCCTTCGTGGTGTGCACTGCAGCTTCAATGGTGAGTGGCTGATACGTTCCTGTCTGGTACAAATCATACAGATCCGTATCTCTGATAATTACTGTGGGATAGAGTCTGGCAATGGAAGGGCCGATTCCTACCACTTCTCTGGCTGATCGGATCGACTTTTCATGGGTATCCCCGGGAAGTCCGATCATGAGCTGGAGCCCAAGGGTAAATCCATAGGCATTAATCAGTTCTGAAGCTTTGAAAACGCAGTCTCTGTCATGTCCTCTGTTTGACAGCCGCAGAACCTCTTCGTCGAGTGATTGAACTCCAAGTTCGATAATATCCACGCCGAATTTCTTCAGATTGTCCAGGATCTCTTCATTGATATAATCGGGGCGGGTGGAAAGATGAATTTTTTGGATCAGACCCTGATCTTTATAATCTTTTGCAACCGCCAGATATTCTTGTTGAAGCTCCATGGGAATGCCCGTAAAGCTTCCGCCGTAGAATGCCATTTCTATGGTCTCGACTTCGGAAGAAGAGAGCGTGGAGAGGTATCGCTGCGCTGTAGCCTTCATATCTTCAAGGGTTACGGGTGGTGTTTTGGCTGTTATTTTTTTCTGGTTGCAGAAGATGCAATCGTTGGGACAGCCCAGGTGGGGAATAAATATTGGGATGATGGCATGGGACTTCATTGAATTTCCTCTTTCATAATAGATTCTAATGAATTGTTTTTCTCTTAGTAGTATTTCACGTTACAATTGTATGATTGAACCGATATCCTCAAGTTCATAGTCCTTAAAAAATACGGGGTTAAGTCCTTTAGATTTTATAAATGCTGTAATCTTCTCAAAATCAGGGTGAGCGGAGAGATCCCCATTGAAGAGGATTTCGTCATCAACCCTTCCGGAGGCACCGCCAAGGAAACCGTAAATTGTTCATCCACAACAACCAGACTGCATTTCGTATAGCCTTGCTTTACATGGACAGTTTCCAGCCCAAGCTCCTCTGTTTTTTTTAAAATGGCTGGATCTGTATACTTCAAATTATGAATCAAATAAGAACCTGCCCAGGCAGCATTGTAGGCGATATTGTCAGGATAGCGGGAGCCCTTCAGGGGACTGCCGATGGTATAGGAAATACCCCTTGCCCTAAGCATACTGCCAATCTTTGCATTTTGCTCAGGGGAGAGGATTCGTTCGTTCTTGATCCGGCAAAGGTAGAGATCGCTGTGAGCTGAAACTGCCTCATAAACTGCAGTAGTCCTTTTGATTTCAACAATCTGGTGCCCTTTCAGCCGTATATAATGTTTTAATGCATCCTGTGCATCTTCCGAAAGGCAAATGATACTCATGCTGTTATTATACCATAAAAAGCTACGATACCACACGGTGCGGCTTGTTTGAATGCCGGTTTTGTTATATTATAGAAGAAAAGAATCCTTCAACGCATTGGAGAAATGAAGACGAAAAGCGTTCCGATACATCGGAGTACTAAATTCCTGAAAGGCTGATAAGCGAAGGATGTTATAAGTGATAATGGGAGAAGACAAGAATACAATGGTTACGATAGGAAATGAATGGGACAATGTCCTGAAAGGTGAATTTGAAAAGGAGTACTATCAGGAATTACGAAAGTTTCTGGTTAGCGAATACAAGTCGAAGACGATTTTCCCATCGATGTATGATATTTTCAACGCTCTGAAATATACAGCATACGATGATGTGAAAGCGGTGATTCTGGGGCAGGATCCCTATCATGAGCCGAATCAGGCACACGGCCTTTGCTTTTCCGTGAAAAAAGGAGTTCCAAAGCCACCTTCGCTGGTGAATATTTTTAAGGAGCTGGAACGGGATTTGGGTGTCAAAACGCCGAATCACGGTTACCTTGAGGATTGGGCGAAGCAGGGCGTTCTGCTGCTAAACACCGTTCTCACAGTGCGGATGGGGCAGGCAAATTCCCATAAGGGAAAAGGTTGGGAGCAATTTACGGACCGAGTGATTGAGCTGTTGAATCAAAGAAAAAAACCCATGGTTTTTCTTCTTTGGGGTGCCAATGCAAAGTCTAAGGCAGCGCTGATCACAGGAAAGCAGCATTTGATATTGACTGCCGCGCATCCAAGTCCGCTTTCGGCACATAACGGCTTTTTTGGATGCAGACATTTTTCAAAAGCAAATGCATTTCTCTCCGAGACCGGAGAGGAAATACGCTGGGAGATTCCGGAACAGGATGAAGCATAAATATACAAATCAAAAGGAAGGAGAAAGGGATTATGTCAATGATTTTATTACTGGGAGTCGGGGGTGCCCTGATGGTAGTGGTTGTAATTGGGATCGTGCTGGCGCTCAGCAACCGCTGATCGCGCTTATCGACATAGTTATTATGGCTTGAATTATTTATAAAATACAACCTGATTAGGGGGATTCCATATGAGCGATGATAGAAAAGATGCAAGTAAAATTATGATTGAATTCATACCGAATCAAGGAATAAAGGATATCTCATTTGGAATGCCAAGATCAGAAGTTCGCCAAAAAATGAAAGAATTATATGGCATTACTGAATTTGCAGTCAGGAACAAAGAGACGGAATGTTATTTTGATAGTTCTCTACAATTCTCTTACGGTGAGAATGATACGCTATCGTTCATTGAAGTGGCTGCCGCCCCACCAGTTTACGTAATAATCTTTGGGATACGGACATGGGAAATATCAGGAACAGAGTTACTAAGCTTATTAAGCGAAAAAGATTCTATTAATATAGAAATCTCCGAGGAGGGGAGTAATCCCATATTTAAAAAAATGCATGTGGCACTATGGGATCTTGATGAACAGTATGACCATATTGGAAATCAGACTACACCCAAATGGGGTTCTATCGGTATCGGTGATGAACGATATTACAATGAAATTTGTAAG
Organism: Bacillota bacterium; assembly: GCA_029266295.1. GTDB lineage: Bacteria > Bacillota > Clostridia > Peptostreptococcales > Anaerovoracaceae > Anoxybacterium. The sequence continues at coordinate 11,763 of JAQSXD010000105.1, forward strand.
ATCTACACGATTTAAGCTGGACTGTAATTAGCTTAAATAAGTGACCTGAGGCTGGCTGAGAGCAGTATTTTGGGGTATAATAAAAAGATCAAAATTAGGAGGGGATTAAAATGGGAACTGGAACAGTATTACTGATCGCGATTGCTGCGATTATTGCGCTGACTGCAATATGGGCAATTTCTGCGTACAACGGCTTTGTCCGTCTGCGCAATATGGTGGAGGAGGCCTTTTCCACCATGGACGTTTATCTGAAGAAACGATATGATCTCATACCAAATCTGGTTGAAACGGTGAAAGGCTATGCCAAGCACGAGTCCAGTACACTGGAAAAGGTTGTGCAGGCTAGAAACATGGCAGCAGACGCAAGAACCATCGAGGGAAAAATTCAGGGAGAGAACATGCTGCAGAGCACCTTGAAAAGCCTCTTTGCTATTGCAGAAGCCTATCCAGACTTGAAGGCGAATACAAATTTTATGGATCTTCAATCGCAGCTTCAACGGATTGAGGATGAAATCGCCAATGCCAGAAAGTACTATAATGCCGTGGTCAAAGAATTCAACACAAAGGTGGAATCCTTTCCCAGCAATATCATAGCAGGAATCTTCCAATTCAAAAGAAAAACCATGTTTGAAGTGGCGGATCAGACACAGCGAGAAAACGTGAAGGTTCAATTCTGATGAGCACTTCATTGAAACGAAGTAAATTAATTACTGCGCTCCTGCTGATGGTGGTACTGTTTTTCGGGAGCACTGTCTTTGCCCAAGCAGAAGCCTTTGACACCAATCGCTTTGATGTCAATCTGGTGCTGGAAGAAAACAATTCCTTTACGGTGATCGAAACCATCAAGGTTCATTTCAATGAATCCAGGCATGGGATTTATCGGTATATTCCATATCAGGGAACTACCACCAGAGAGATAGGCGGCGCCGAGGTGCAGGAGAAATACAGGATCAAACTATCTGATGTAAGGGTAGAGGGATATCCCTTTGAAACCTTTCGGGAAAATGGGAATCTTGTGATTCAAATCGGAAGCGGCGATGTTTACGTAAGTGGGGATCAGGAGTATAACATTTCCTATCGCTGTACGCTTTATGATGATGAAAATTCTGCATTTGACAGTTTTTACTGGAATGTGCTTCCGCAGGGATGGACGACACCCATAGAAGCTTCCAATATGACCATCTCCATGCCAAAACCCTTTGATTCTGACAAAGCAGAGTTTATCGCGGGTGCCTATGGCTGGACGGATATGGAAGCAGTAAGATGGTCTGTCCAGGAAACTGAGATCACGGCAGATACAACCCGGATTCTTGAGACGGGGGAGGGTGTAACGCTGAACATGCTGCTCCCCGAAGGTTACTTCATCGGGGAGCGCTCCATGGAGTGGATGAAATGGGTAATGATGGCACTGATCATCATGTCACCGCTGCTCAGCTTTTTGCTCTGGTTCCTGTTTGGGAGAGATCCACGGATCATCCGAACGGTGGAATTTTATGCTCCCGAGGGGATTACTCCTGCTGAAACGGGATATATTATTGACGGTGCAGTGGATACCAGAGACGTCGTATCACTGATCATTTACTGGGCCAACAGTGGCTTTCTCAGAATTGAGGAAGCAGATGACAAACACTTCACGCTGATCAAACTGAAGGAGCTTCCGGAAGGCGCGAGAACTTACGAGCATACCATGTTCCGCGGGTTGTTTGACGGACGGGATCAGGTTTCTCCGGAAGATCTGAAAGAGGATTTCTACGGAACCTTTGAGGCTACAAAGGGGCAGCTGAAGGCGCACTTTACAATGAGAAAGGAAAACCGGATCTTTACACAAAGTTCCTTGGGAGCAAGAGCCGCCGGCATCCTGCTGATGGTGCTGCCGCTGCTTTCCTTGACCGTCTTCGGAACCTTCCTAAACCGCGCGGAAGACGATTGGGTGATCGCGGCAGTACCTGCGATCCTTTTTGCAGTGGTGGGGTTCAGTCTGTTTATAACAGCCTATGACCGAAAGGATAGCTATTCCAAGGCCAAGCTGACCGGAATGAATTTCGCTGGAGGGCTTTGTCTGGTGATTTTCGGAATCGTGGCCTTGACTTTCAGTTTTATCACCTTGGGGAATCTGTTTCCGGGCCTGTCAGTTATTCTGGCCTCCTTGATTTCACTGTCCTTTACCATGAGAATGAAGCAGCGGACAAAGAAGAGCAGCATGCTATTGGGTAGGATTCTGGGATTCAGAGAATTTATCAGAACAGCTGAATTGGATCGTATTAAGAGACTGGTGGATGAGCGGCCGGATTATTTTTACCATGTGCTGCCCTACGCTTATGTCTTTGGGTTAACAGACAAATGGGCTAAGAAGTTTGAATCCCTTGCGGTTGCGCCTCCGGAATGGTATTCCGCAGGCTACGGCAGTCCGATGTTCAATACATGGATTTTTATGAATTCGTTCAACCATTATACCAGCGCCATGCAGCAAAACATTTCGATTCCTCCCGCACCAACGGGAGGCAGCAGCGCAGGAGGCGGAGGCTTTTCCGGTGGAGGAGGCTTTTCCGGCGGCGGAATGGGCGGTGGTGGAGGAGGCTCATGGTAATAGATCATCAGATCATGAAAAACAAAAACGGCGCTTTGCGCCGTTTTAATTTTCTCAATTATAATTGATCAATCGTAGGATTTACACTCCAATACTGTTTTAGGCGGAGATACTCTTCTTCAGCCTCCGGTCTAGGTTTTCCGGTTTTGATCGCACGGATCATGATATTCTTGGAGGTGTGCTCCAAACTGGTGAATTCAATCAACGTGACCTGATATCCCCGCTGTTCAAGCTTCAGGCTGCGAAGACCGTCGGTCAGAATTGCACAAAATCGTTCTTTTAGGATACCATGCTTCATCATTGGAGCGTGAAGCTCGCTGCTCATCTGATCAAAAAGCTCATGTTGGCAACAGGGAACGGAAAGGATTACCGAAGCATCCCAACCCACGGCTTTCATCAGAGCATAGTCCGTTGCGGTATCGCAGGCATGAAGCGTGACAACCATGTCAGCTTTTTCTTCATCGGCATAATCCGCTATGTCTCCCATTTGAAATTGCAGTCCTTCATAATTTAAATCCTGAGCAATACGGCTGCAGAAATCAATCACATCTTTTTTTAGATCTAGACCGATAATTTCAACTTTCCTTCCAAGTTGCTTTTTAAGGTAATAGTAAAGAGCAAAGGTCAGATACGCCTTGCCGCATCCAAAATCGATGATTCGAAGCGGTTGTTCTTTCTTGGGAAGGTTGTCCAAAGCATCGGAAACGATTTCAAGGAACCGGTTGATTTGACGGAACTTTGCGTAATGTTTCTGAATCACATTTCCCGATTGATCCATGACTCCAAGGCGAATTAAAAAATCGCAGGGAGTATGATCAGGGAGAATGTACTGCTTTTTCTTATTATGCTCCAAAGAGGAAAGCTCCTTGGACGGCGCTTTTTTTAAGATCCGCGGTTTGTCAGGCTTCGCTGCAAGGATCTGATAATCACCGTCGGTACGGAATAGATTGATTTGCTTAAACTCTCCTGCAATTAGATGATTACAGAAGGGGATCAACTGTTCCTCCTTCAGATTTTCGTGAGTTACCTTGCTGCTGTATTGAAATTCCACTTGATAGAAGACTTCTGCCTGAATCAGCACAGGGCGAACTGTTACCCGATGATAGGGTATGGTTTTTTTTCGCAGCCCGCTGAATACGATCTTGATCAGACTGCCATGTTCGATTGTTTCCACAAATAATGTATTTATCTTGTCCATACTTTCATTGTAACAGTTTCAGGATGAAATAAACAGTTTTTTTTCGATAACGTAATACAATTGCCCCTTTTGGGTGCAGTGATTTCTTCGTTTCCACCGGAGCGCTTCTTACGGTTATGTTCGTTTTAAGAATGGAAGCCCGAAATACTGAGAAACACCCAAAGCAAGGATTCTTCCGATGGCTTTGATGTTATCCTCAATCCACATGGCATCCAGGGTATTGTCATGATATCCTACCTCTGCAATAACAGCAGTTGCATTGGTATCTCGAAGCTCCTGCATGCTGCGGCTTGGCATAGTTGTCACGAGATTTGGCCGTGGGTAAATCGCTCTGATATTTTCAGCAATGACATTAGCGGCTTCCTGACCTTTGGGATTATCCGCATAGTATATAAAACTGGGACCTTGAAGGGTACCCGTCAGGTATTCCGGTGACGTGGTTGTCTGGAGCCCCAAATGAAGATCGAAGCTGCCAGCATTGGATTCCTCGATACTTACGGAAAGGTCTTCTCCGGGTCTGCTGCGCACCACCTCTATTCCGCTCCCTTCAAGATATGGAACCATCGCATCCGCAATTAAATTCATGTAATATTCCTCATAACCACCGGTTACAAATTCGTTTTTTTGGTTTGAGGGATTCAGATAAACCGTGGGCATTGACATTACCTCCTGGTGTCTTGTAGTTTTATAACACTCCCATTTTATTCAGGCTGCGGCGTCCGAAAAGGTCTATTTCCCCAACATCAACAAATGGGGTGCCGAGATATTCGGATATGGATAATACCAGCTGACGTGCGATCGTATCAATATTGTCTTTTATCCATTGGGCGTCTGTTGTGTTGTCATGATATCCGACATTGACAAGTACGGAAGGTCTTGGGGTATCCCTTAAGATTCGGGAGGTTTTATTGGGGATACTGGTCACAAGATTAGGCTGAGGATAGATTGCTTTCAGATTACTTTCTACCAGCTGGGCAGCGGCTTTTCCTCTGTGACTAAAGGCATAGAAATAGACCTCTGGTCCTCTGAGCATTTCGGCGAGATCAGGTGGTGCAGAAGCTGACTGAAGCGTAAGAACATAGTCGAATGGCTGCTCGTTCGTGCGCTCGATCACCTCCGAAAGAGATTCCCAGGGACTGCCTCTCTCGAACTGAATTCCGCTGGCGCGAAGATAAGGAATCATGGCGTCAACAATGAGGTTCATGTACTCCTCTTCGTTGCCCCCGCCAACATAATCGTTATAGTCCTGATTGGATGGGTTTAGAAAAACCTTTACCATAGCTTTGCCTGTTTTGAGCTGGAAAAAGAGACGGCCTGGCTGCCCGCCGCCAGGGCCGGCACATCCACAAAAGGTACTTCTAGATATTCCGCAATGGACATTACCAACGTTTTTGCTACCTCATCTATATTGTTTTGCAGCCAAGTTACATCGGTATAATTATCACGGTATCCCAGATCAGTCATAAGGGCTGCAGCATCTGTATCTCTCAGCTGGGGATTCAGCCTGTCGGACGAGAGCGTTACCAGATTCGAGTCAGGATATATGGTTTTGAGGTTATTATAAAAAACCTTTGCTGCGATGGAACCGCCAGGGCTGCCGGTATAATGAACCACGTTGATGCCCTTCATTAAGCCCCCAAGGTTTCCAACTCCCGACTCCATATTGAGCACCAGGTGCAGATCATGGTATTTTGAATTGGATTGCTCGATAATTTGAGCAACCGTCATGTTGGGATCATTCCTGTCAAATTCGATTCCGCTGGCTCTCAGATAGGGAACCATGGCATCCGCAACCATGTTCATGTACTCTTCTTCATTTCCTCCTGTGACCACCACCTGCTGGTCATCTACAGAAGGACTTAAATATACACTTGCCAAGTGTTTTACCTCCGTTTCATTGGGTCCGCAGCAGCGGAATGTTACTATCTAATTCTATAATAAATTTATTCATGAACACTGAATTTATTCTGAGTCTGAATCGAATAGTTCTGTCAGTGATTTCACAATATTTTCAGCAATGGGATTGATATTATTTCTGATCCATTGAGCATCTTCAAAATTATCATGATATGCCACCTTGATCAACACAGCAGGGGACGATGTCCGTTTCAGCTCCGTGAAGATTGTAGTCGGTATTGTTGCAATAAGCTTGCGTACAGGGTAAACCTCTCTAAGATTTTCACCAATGATGCTGGCAGCTTTGCGCCCGGAGGAACTTGTGGCATGATAATAAACGTCCGGACCGCGCAGAACCCCCTGCAGGTCTTCCGGAGCGAAATTCGATCG
>JAQSXD010000106.1 GCA_029266295.1 Bacillota bacterium
TTTTCTTAATCCCAAACGAGCAATCAGACCTCTGTATCTGTCCAGATCCTTGTTCTTGAGGTAATTAAGAAGGTTTCTTCTCTGACCTACCATTTTTAAAAGGCCTCTTCTTGAGTGATGATCCTTTTTATGAATTTTAAGATGTTCGTTCAAATCATTGATTCTGTAAGTAAGAATTGCAATCTGAACTTCAGGAGATCCTGTATCCCCTTCTTTTGTTTTGTAATCTTCGATAATTTGTGCTTTTTTAATCTGGTCAATCATGTTTTCTTTCTCCTTTTCTTTTTTTCACCTTTTGCCGTGTAACGAGCGTCGGAGAGTCGCAGAACTCAGCGAAAGGTAAGTATTGACAATAAATATTATCATATCTATGCTCTAAAGTAAAGCGTTTTCTGTGTTTTATTGTTGCAACTCACCGTTGATCCGGGCAAATCGCAACAACAGGATTCATTTCAAAATGAATTAGTTGGTTTAGGAATATTTTTGCCCTTTTGTTACTGTTTTTATACCAAAACCCATTGTCTTTTATAACTGACAATCCACGGTCCTTCCCCTTATCCGTTTTGAAGGGACGAAATGGTATCAAAAAATCCGGGATACGAGATATTGATGCACTCATGATTCAATATTTTGCTCTCACCTTCCGCTGCCAGTGCAAGTATCGCCATGGACATTGCAATCCTGTGGTCATGATAACTTTCGAAAATTCCACCATGGAGCGGGCTGCCGCCCTGAATGATCATACCGTCTTCTGTTGCCGTCACTTGGACCCCGGCCTTATTCAGCTCTGTTTCCATGGCATCAATCCGGTTGGATTCCTTTACTTTCAATTCCTCTGCATCCTTGATTACGGTTGTACCTTCAGCAAAGGCTGCTGCTACAGCCAAAATAGGAAGTTCGTCGATTAGCCGCGGGATCAGATCTCCTCCGATCACGGTTCCTTTCAGCGCGGAATGCTTTACGATCAAATCTCCCGAGGGTTCGATCTCTCCCTGATTTTCTTCGGTCGCAATGGATGCACCCATCGCTTTCAGCACATCCAAAATCCCTGTTCTCGTGGGATTTAGTCCAACATTTTTGATTCTGATTTCTGAACCTGGCACGATCAAACCTGCAACAAGAAAGAATGCAGCAGAGGAAATGTCACCGGGCACGGTAATTTCATGACCATACAGCTCTTCAGCCGGTTTTATTGTGATCCGATTTATTTCCGCGGAAATATTTCCCCCGAAGCCGTTGATCATGAGTTCCGTATGATTCCTGGAGGATTTTGGCTCATGAATCACCGTTTCCCCTTCCGCATAAAGACCCGCAAGAATCAGTGCAGATTTTAACTGGGCACTTGCAACAGGCAAGGTATATTCCATCCCTTTTAACACTGCCCCATCAATGGTAATTGGGGTAAAGCCGCCATCCTGTGCCGTAATTCTGGCTCCCATCTCTTTCAATGGATTGATGACTCGATTCATGGGCCGCTTTCGAATTGACGCATCACCATCAAGAACCGAAGTAAATTTCTGTGGTGCTAAAAGACCACAGAGCAGTCTTGTGGTGGTACCGGAATTTCCTGTATAAAGGATATCCTTCGGCGCCTGTAAGCCCCGCAGTCCTTCGCCGGTCACGGTTACGCTGTTTCCTTCTATTTCGATTGGCACGCCCATTTTTCTGAAACAATCAATGGTAGAGAGACAATCTTCTCCCATTAAAAAATTATTGATCTTTGTTGTTCCTTTTGCGATGGACCCCATCATTACTGCTCTATGAGAAATCGATTTATCCGGTGCCACGTCAATGGTACCTCGAAGTCCCTTTGATGCTTTCATTTCCATATTTGACTCCTGTAATACGAATGATCTAGAGGTTCTTTACCCATAACCTCTGAATCGTTACGATCTGTATTTATTTACTCTTATAGCTCCCGATAATTTTTACAAAGGGAAGCTCTTCCGTCAGCTGAAACAACAGTGCCCTTATGTGCTCATTCTTCAAATTTCCAGTGAAGTCCACATAGAATAAATATTCCCACGGACTTTTTCCGTCAGGTCTGGAATGAATCTCTGTCAAATTGACCCCGTAATCTCCAAAGATGCCGAGAACACCCGCAAGACTCCCGCTTCGGTGAGGACAGGCAAAAACTACTGCAATTCTATCGTGATTGTTTTCAACGATCAGCTGTTTTGAAACTGCTACGAACTTTGTAGCATTCTCTTTATTATGATTGATTCCCTCCGCAAGAACAGAAAGACCGTAGAGCTCCGCCGCCTGTACGGAACATACCGCACCGCAGCTCATGTCATTCCGCTCAAAAATCTCCTTGGCGGCCACGGCTGTATTGCTGCTTTCTCGCGTTACAATTCCTCTTTCTTTCAAGAACTCCGCACTCTGGGCGATGGCTTGCGGATGGGAGTATACGGTTTCTATGTCAGAAAGCTCGGCTCCCTTCAGAGCTGCAAGGCAGTGATTCACACGAATAATCTCGCAGGCGTTGATATACAAATCATGTTTTAAAAGCAGATCATAAACTTCATATACGCCTCCGGCAGTGGTATTTTCCAATGGAACCACACCTGCCTGAACCCTGTCTCCGCTAATGCTGAGAAATACATCTTCAAAGGTATCAACAGCACTTGTATGAGCATCAGGAAAAAGGTTCTTCACCGCTTTTTCAGAGTAAGAACAAGGTAAACCTTGATATACAGCCTCATTTATGGCAAGTGTAGCTTCTTTATAATTCAACTGAAATTTTGCCCCAAGTTTCAGGAGTTTCCGATATTGACGTGTTCGGCTCACCTCCATCAGCTTACTGAGAAAGATGCCGTAGGGCGCTTTCAAATCTTCCTGCACATCTTTTGTGAGCTGATTGATAATTTCTGTCTCCCTCTGGGGTTTCAATATTTTATCACCGGTCTGCAGTTTGTTTTCCGCCACTGCTTCTGCAATATCCATTCTCTTTAGAAACAGTTCCTTCATCTGCAGATCGATTTCATCGATTCTATGCCTCAATTCGTTCAGCGTCATAATTCTATGGTTCCTTTCAATTCTGAACAGCAATCAAACCGGAGCATACCCCCAGGCTTCCAGATAGATGTCAAGCAGTGCTAGCGCCACCGCTGATTCAATGACCACCGGCGCTCTCATCGCAATACAAGGATCGTGTCTCCCATGGATTTCAAGCAGCTCCTCCTGACCTGTTTTTAGGTTCAAAGTTGCCTGCCCGCGGCTGATAGACGGGGTGGGCTTGATCGCCGCACGGACAACAATTGGCATTCCTGTAGTGATGCCTCCGGAAATTCCTCCGTTGTAATTTGTCCGTGTTTCAATGTTGTTTCCGTTCTTCACATAGCAGTCATTTACTTGAGAACCGCTTTTTTCTGCCATCTCAAAGCCAAGGCCAAATTCTACTCCTTTGACAGCCGGTACGCCATATAATATGGAAGCGATCCTGCTTTCCACATTGGAAAACATCGGACTGCCAAGGCCTGCCGCAACGCCTGTGGCAGCACATTCAATCACACCGCCGACAGAATCAAGCTCTCGTCTTGCATAATCTACGATTTCTTTCATTTTTACTTCTGATTCCGGATCCAGAACGGGAAATGCCGCTTGCTGCAGCTCCTTAAGCTGTGTTCCGCTGACAGCGGTCAGATCGAAGGCATTGTCCCTTACTTCCCCAATCTGGTAGATATGGGACCCGATTTCTATCTCATATTTCTCTCTTAAGTAATCTTTACAAAGAGCACCTGCAAAGACCATAGGAGCCGTCAGCCTCCCGGAGAAATGTCCTCCGCCCCGAATATCATTGTACCCTTGATACCGCAGCTGTCCTGTGAAGTCGCTATGGCTAGGCCTTGGAACCGTTCTCAGATTTTCATAATCTCCGCTTCTCGTATCGGTATTCCTGATCACGATGCAAATTGGTGCTCCCGTTGTGGTAAGCTTCCCGATGGTTGGATCTGCCAGCATGCCCGAGAGAATTTCCGGCTGATCCCCTTCCCTTCTTCCGGTGGTCAGACTGCTCTGGCCGGGAGCTCTCCTTGCCAGCTCGCTTCGTATGAATTCCATATCACAGCAATGTCCTGCTGGAAACCCATCCATGACAACGCCGATTCCGTTGCCGTGAGATTCTCCGAAGATTGATATTTTAATATGATTGCCCCAAGTGCTTCCCATTCTAATCACCCAACACTTTCATCATCTGCCTAAGTTCTTCAACCGGCAATTTTCTGACTTCTGTCTTGCCAAAGTGTTCCATGAAGACAAAATAAATGCTGCCGCCTTGCTTTTTCTTGTCGGTCATCAAAGCCTGATAGATCTCCTCGACCGAATACGGCAAGGCTACGGGCAGTTCATAGCTTTCAAGAAGGGTTATTAGTCTGTCATAGCTGCCCTTTTCCGTGATTCCTGCTGCCTCTCCCATAAGGGCAGCTGCGGTCATACCGATGGCAACAGCTTCGCCGTGGGAAAGTTCTGTAAAGTTGGCCAGCTTTTCCAGACCATGGCCGATGGTATGGCCGAAATTCAGAATCCTGCGAAGCCCTTCCTCCGTCTCATCTTCTTCAACCACTCTTATTTTTATAGCGACACATCGGGCAATAAGGGAATCGATCTTTTCCTTTTCCCGGTTTCCATCCCGGCTGAGCTCCGCTGTCGCTTTGTGACCAGACGCATCACCGGCTGTTTCTTTTGCTGCCAACTCCAGAATTTCTTCATCCCAAATGCAGCCGTATTTGATTACCTCGGCCATGCCGCTGGTAAAAATCTCTTTCGGAAGGCTGTCAAGCACCGCCGGATCGATCAGTACAACATCAGGCTGGCGAAATGCACCCACCAAATTCTTTCCTAGTGGCAGGTCCACACCGGTCTTTCCGCCTACAGAGGAATCCACCTGCGCTAAAAGGGTTGTGGGAATTTGAATCAAATGTCTCATTCCCCGCATATAAGTAGCCGCTGTAAAGCCAGCGATATCTCCTGTGACTCCGCCTCCCAGCGCTACGATCATATCGTCTCTGCCAAACCGGTTGGTGCTTAATGTATCATATATTTTTGAAACAGTATCCAGATTTTTATATTCCTCCCCAGCGGGGATTATGTGATGGTGTACAGGAATTGCAAAAACTTCAAGTTCCTTTAAAACAACCTCCAAATAAAGCTCAGCCACATTGGAATCCGTGATCACGCAAATTGCAGAAGGTGCCTTGCGTCCTGCGAGTTCTGCTTTGCAAAGTTCTCCAGCCTGTTTTAGAATCCCCCTTCCAATGAGGATCGCAGAGCTGTTTTGTTTTCCCGTTAAGTTCAATTTTCTCATCTGCATCAACCAAATCTTTCGTTAGAGTTCTCTCTCCATTACTGCTGCCAGTAACTTCAGCTTCTTCATTGTGCTTTCAAACATTTCGTAGGTAAGGCTCTGCGCACCGTCGCTGAGCGCATTTTTCGGATCATTATGAACCTCGATCATCAAACCGTCCGCTCCTGCAGCAACGGCTGCCATGGATAACGATTCTACCATCCAAGCCATGCCGGATGCATGGGATGGATCCACGATGACGGGCAGATGACTCAGCTTCTTGAGAGCAGGTACTGCACTGATGTCCAGTGTATTCCTTGTAAAGGTCTCGTTGGTACGAATCCCTCTCTCACATAATATCACATTTTCATTGCCGCCGCTTAAGATATATTCCGCGGACATGAGAAACTCTTCCAAAGTATTGGAGAATCCTCTCTTTAAAAGAACCGGAATTCTGGCCCTTCCCAGTTCGATCAGCAGTTCAAAATTCTGCATATTTCTTGCGCCGACCTGAAAGCAGTCAACCTTACCAATAAATTTTTCCACATGCATTGGATTGGTGATTTCCGTAATAATGGGAAGCCCAGTCTCTGCTTTGGCTATGTTCAGAAGTTCCAGGCCTTCTGCTTTCAATCCCTGGAAGGAATATGGGGAGGATCTTGGTTTCCACGCACCGCCTCTGATGATGGCTGCTCCGGTTTCTTTAATATGCTTAGCAATGTCAACAATCTGCTCTTCCCCTTCCACCGAGCAGGGGCCAGCCATAACGACCAGTTTGTTGTCGCCAACTTTCACGCCCCCGACATCAACGATGGTATTCTCCGGATGCATCTTTCTGTTTGCTCTCTTGTACGGTTCCTGAACCTTTATAATTTTATCCACATGTTCACTGAGAAACGCTGAGTTTCTGTCCACGGAGGAGGTATCTCCAACAACACCCAAAATCGTAGTCTCAGCTCCGACAATAGGGCAAACCTCCACATCATAGCGGCTCAGCCACCCCGATATCTTGTTGATGTCTTCTTGTGTTGTTCCATTTTTTAATACAATAATCATTTTCATTCTCCTTTTCCGGTTACTTGAGATCTAGCCAGGGAAACGCTGAATAATTTCAGGTCCAACTTCCTCCTAACCAGCGCTTCCTTAGGACACTTGATCGTAAAACCCGATCATTGCGTCCGCAAATACAATTCAGAAAAAGCGTTGAAATAAAACAAAAACCTCTCGCCCCCTATGTAGGGACGAAAGGTAATGACTCTTATCTTCCGCGATACCACCCAAATTCAGCACTGAATCAGTACTGCACTCTTTTCGAATACGAAGCTGCCGCTTTATACTCTATCCCTGTAACGTGGGAAAACGCCTTAGCCTACTTTCGAATTGTTCAGCCAGGAGCTCAAGAGGGAACTTCAAAACAACTTCTCTAATATCCACTTCCAGTCAACGATGGATAATCCCTGATAGGTCTCTTGTTTTTACTTTCCTCTATCATCGCTTTTCCGTATTGTTAATTATTAATATGCTACCCGTAAACTTTCGGATTGTCAAGAGTGAAATGAAAATTATTTTTTTGTCTCGCAGAAATTATTATTAATTCTGGCTTCATTAAGCCTTTTATGATACCGTTCTGCTTCGGCGCAATCCCTGTCAATCTGCAGGGCCAGCTCCTGAACACTTTCAAATTTTATCTCAGGGCGAATTCGTTCCAGAAACTCGACTCGAATCTCCTTGCCGTAGAGTTCTTTGCTGAAATTAAAAATATGGGTCTCAATATTCTTCAGATTATCGCCGATGGTTGGCTTGATCCCTACGTTTGTAATTCCCTGATAACAGGTTCCGTTATAATTGCAATAGGTAACATATACGCCGTGCGCGGGGGTAACCATTGTCTCGTCAATCAGAATATTTGAAGTCGGAAAACCAATGGTTCTGCCGATCTTGTTGCCGACGACAACTTCGCCGCCTACCGTATAGTTTCTCCCCATATATTTTTTACATTCACCGACTCTTCCGGCAGCAATGAGTTCCCTGATCAAGGAACTGCTGACCAGGTTTCCATCGATCTTAAAGGGCTCCAGAACATGAATTCCAAAACCATCTTTCATTCCTGCTTTAATCAGCGTTTCCGGCGAACCCCCCGCCTTGTATCCAAAGCGATAGTTAAAGCCGCAGTAGACTTCTCTCATCCGGAAAGCACCAATGAGCAGCTTCTGCATAAACTCTTCTGCAGAGAGATGCTGTATAATCTCGTTGAATTCCAGAGAAAACAAATAATCTACACCCAGGGACTGGATCATTGCAGCCTTGTCTTCAGCGTATAATATATTCTTAATCACCGGTTTGCCCGCCAGTACGTTTTTGGGATGATTTGCAAAGGTAAAAACGGCGCTTTTCAGCCCTGCCATCCTGGCACTTTTCACCGTTCTTCGGATCAGTTCCTGATGTCCTTTGTGAACACCGTCGAAATTTCCCAAGGCAACTACGGTTTCCTTAATATTCTTGATTTCATCCAATGAATTAAACTGTTTCATCTCTATTTTCCTTATTCAGAGTCTCCACGCCCCTGGAGCCATCACGCCCCTGGACTGATTTTTCTACTGCTTCGCTCGCTTCAGTGCTATCGAAGATAGCTCTGTCGCTGAGAAAAATCTTGTCGCCGACGAGTTTTTTGTATTGGGGGCTATAGAATGCAACGCCGAGAAAGGCTCCCGGGTTGTGCTCGCTGCTGGTTGTGTCTTTCAAATAAATATTATAGGCGCTTCGGTATTCTTCCCGAACATCACGCACGCCTTCCTCACCGGTGTTCGGGTTTTTAAATTCCGGTTCCCGGATGATATCGACCTCGGACATTCGAAGATGACCACCGTTGGCAAACCATTTTCCTCTGTCATCGGATACCGTTGCCTGACCAAAATGAACCAATGGGAAATCAGGGGTCAGAAGATAAGGTTCGGCACCGTTATCTTTTAGTTCTTCTAAGGTCACTGTATGATTCAGATCAAATGCACCGCTGGCCGTTCTGATCAAGCAGCTCATTACTGCTCCGCAGCCCAGAAAGGTACCTGTATCGTGACAAATTGTTCTTATGTAGGTGCCTTTTGAACAAGTAACATCAAAGACTGCCCGGCCTTTGACCGGATCATACGATATCACGGTGAGATCTTTTATTTCAACTTTTCTAGACTTGATTTCGACTTCCTCACCCTGTCTTGCATATTCATAGAGCCGCTTGCCGTTTACCCTTACAGCAGAGTAACCGGGAGGATATTGAGAAATCACTCCACGGAGCCGGAAAAGTGCTTCTTCGACCTTTGATTTTTCGGGGAAAACCTCTTCTCGTTTATCCTGTAAAACGGTGCCCCAAATATCCTGGGTGTCTGTTATAAGGCCCAACTGCATTTCGCAGCGGTATTTCTTGTAATCAAGATCCAGATATTCTGTAATCCGTGCTGCGCTGCCAATACATAAAGGAAGTACGCCGACAGCCATTGGATCCAGCGTACCAGTATGTCCTATTCTTTTTATCCCAGTAAGGCGTCTGAGAAACTGAACCCCGTCATGGGATGTCATTCCCGCGGGCTTCAGTAAATTAATAATTCCGTCTTTGATCATCGTTCCGTTATCCCTCAAGATGTTCTACAACAGCGGCTATGATTTGTTTCTTAGCTTCCTCTAATGGAGCGTGAATCGTACAGCCTGCAGCCTTTTTATGACCGCCGCCGCCAAATGATTGTGCGATGACGGATACATCACCATAGGTTTTGGCCCGAAGACCCACTTTGATTTCATTTTCACTATTCTCTTTCAGGAATGCAGAAATTTCAACACCGCTGATGTTTCGAAGGGTCTCGATGATCCCTTCCGTTTCTTCCATCAAGGCACCGGTTTTCTTCAGCATCTCCTGTGTAACGTGGGCAATGTCAGCCTTCCCGCCGCAAACCATTTCTATGGTGCCAATGACCTCATTCATGATTTTGAGTTTTTCATGGCGGATATTCTGATAGATCTCAACACTAATTTTTTCCAGATCGATTCCGATTTCAAAGAGCTCTGCTGCAATGAGATGGGTTGTCTTGGTCGTATTGGTATACTGAAAGTTTCCGGTATCCGTTGTAATTGCTGTGTAAATTGCTTCCGCCATCTCCACGTCGACTTCCACACCCATCTCATTGATGAGATTGAAGACGATTTCGCCGGTGGCCGCAATGTTTTCATCGATATAGTTCAATTCTGCAAAGAAATTATTCGTTCTGTGGTGATCCAAGCAGATGCTTCTCTTTCCGGTCAGAAACTTGTCCTTTCGCTTGAAGAAACGCTCAATATCACTGCAATCTACAGAGATTGAGATGTCAGGACGATCAATGATTTCCTGGTCATAGGTGCAATAATCCTTTTCGAGAAACGCTAAATATCCGGGAATATCGTCCTCTATGAGGATGTAAGCTTTCTTCCCCAACTTT
>JAQSXD010000107.1 GCA_029266295.1 Bacillota bacterium
AAAAAAATATCACCTTTCTTAACGATCAAGTCATTCACTCTCCACTAAATATTTTTCATAGCTTTCCAGGTCTCTCCTGTCCTGATCAAGTCCTTCTTCTGAAAGACTGGCATTCAGAGTTCCCATTTCTTGATATCCGGCTGTAATTTCGCTGATTCGTTCCACCGAAAAGCCGCTTCTCATAGTTGTAAAATCAAACATTTGCTCACCTCATCCATTTTCTGCAACATCCATTTTCCATAACAACGAGTACTATTTTTATTATAATTCCTGATGAGTCAATGTGTCAAATGCCTTATTTCTCCATTGGTTCGCGGGTATCTAAAATGCTTTTTACGGCCAGTGCCGACATGTCAGCTATATCTGTAGCGATTACACCATACTCTCCCATCCGGTCCGAAGCAAGATCTCCAGCCAACCCATGGAGATAAACTCCTGCCATAGCGGCGGATTCTCTGTCGAGCCCCTGGCCTGCAAGAGCGGCAATCATGCCTGATAGCACATCTCCGCTGCCTCCCGTGGCCATTCCGGGATTTCCTGTAGTATTAATATATGTTTTGCCCTCCGGTGTTGCCACAACACTTCCGGCACCTTTCAGCACCGTTACCGATCCAGTGCGTGAAGCCAATTCCATGGCAGATTTCAGCCTGTCCTCATTGATCTCAGCCGCTTTCCGTTCCAATAACCGGGCTGCTTCCCCCGGGTGGGGGGTAAGGATCAATTTGGCCCGAGCCTCCTTCATGATGTCAAGCTCTCCTCTCAGGAGGTTCAAACCGTCTGCATCGAGCACCACAGGCTTATCGGTAGCTCGTAAAATTTTTTTAATCAGTACGCCATCCTTCGCATCAACTCCCAACCCTGGACCGATGACAATTGCCGTATATTGCATCAGGTCCTCAAGTAAACGCTCCCTGGATAAGCAGGTGGCCTCAGGTACTCCGATCTGCAGGATGGGGAAAAGCTCTTCCGGGACAGAAACTCTTACAAGGCCCGCTCCCGTTCTAAGTGCAGCTCTCGCGCTTAACACTGCTGCACCTGCCATTCCCTTTGATCCTGCATAGATCAAAATCTTTCCGCAATCACCCTTATGTATATCCCTATCACGTTTCTTAATTAGAGTATTGACATAAGACTTAGTAATTAAACCATTATTTTTCATTTTCTCACCCCGATTTTTGAATGATAGAAAGACAGCCACGGCAAACAGCGTTTTCCAATTGAAGCAATCATGGTGTGCTGCCTGTCGTGGCTATTCAAAGATTTTTCATCGTTAGATCCCCAGAATAAACGAAGCCAGTGCAAAGTACGTCACAACGGATATCATATCCGTCAGGGATGCGATCATGGGACTGGCCATCAGCGCAGGGTCGATTCCGACTTTTTTTGCAAAGATAGGAAGCATACTCCCGATGGTTTTTGCTGCGATGACGATCAGCATCATAGCGCCGCAGACTGTCGCTGCAATCATCGTACTCTGTCCGTCCATCCAGAAAATTCTGGCGAAGTTCAGTGCACTGAGCACCAGACCGATGAGAAAACTGACCCGCAGTTCTTTCCATAGAACACCGAGCGCATCGCTGGTCTCCACGTCTCCTACAGCAAGGCCGCGAATGACAAGGGTAGCTGACTGTGATCCCGAATTTCCTCCCGTACCCATCAGCATGGGCATGTAAGTTACCAAAACGATGACCTTGGAAAGACCTTCCTGAAAATTGGAGATGATGCTTCCCGTAATTACATAGGAACACATCAGAACAAACAGCCAGGGCAGACGATTTCTAACATGATGCCATACGCTCATATCCAGATATTCCTCGGTGGAAACGGCCATACCGGCCATTTTGTGGAAGTCCTCTGTGGCCTCTTCATCAATAACATCCAGGATGTCGTCTACGGTGATGATTCCAACAAGCCTCTGCTCATTGTCTACAACAGGAATCGCCAGGAAACCGTATTTTTTAAAGGCATCGGATACATCCTCCTGGTCATCCAGCACATTGACATAGATAATATCTTCATGCATCAGATCGCCGACCTGCACATCATCTTCAGAAACAACCAAGGTTCTGAGGGATACGATGCCCAAAAGTCTCCTGCCTTCATCCTTAATATAACAGGTGTAAACCGTTTCCCGATCCATCCCTTCCTTTTTGATGTAAGCAAGGGCTTCCGCTACGGTCATGTTTTTCCGAAGACTGATGTAATCCGGTGTCATCAGACTGCCTGCACTGGTTTCAGGATAATTCAGAAACGTGTTGATGAGCCTGCGCTCTTCTTTTGTAGACTTTTCAAGAATTTTATCCACTACATTTGCCGGCAGCTCTTCCAATACGTCGATCATATCGTCGAAAGCAAGCTCGTCGATGATATGCTCTACTTCCCGGTCGGTGATAACAGATATAATTTCAATTTGATCGTCGATAGGAAGGTACGCAAATACCTCCGCGGAAACGTCTTTTGGCAGTGTTCGAAACAGGATAATCGCTTTTTCGATTCCCAGCTCCTCGATAACCTCTTCCAGAATTTCTGCGATATCAACGGTATTGTTCTTTAAAATTTCATCTCTTGCTCTGCTGTATTTTTTAGCGTCTAACAGTTCAAGAATGGTCTGGATGATTCCATCCATTACAGATTCGTTCTCCATGGGACTTACCTCCTTTATTCGCTTCGTTGATTTGAATACAAATCAGTGTCACTGCAGGAAAATGTCAGGTCCCGGCCTAACCGTTATGTAGCGTTTCGGAGAACTGCCTTAAAGGCACTTGAAAGCAACGGTGAAAGCAAGGACTTTACCATTTTCAATTATGATATTCAACCGCTCGTGACTCGGTCCTAAATCCATTACTTTCACTCCTTTTCAGATAAATTTGGTGCGATGCCGCCGCTGCAGACTCTCCCCCTGCTCAGCAGGTCCAAGATACTGCAAAAACAAAATAATGGTTAGTTTCTACACTAACCATTAAATTATAACTTATTTTTATTTTATTTTGCAAGCGTTTTAAAAATAAAATCAGACGTCCATGATCCTATACTTCTAAAACAGCACCGGTATTCGCAGAGGTGACCAATTTTGCGTATCTTGCCAAGTATCCTGATTTCACTTTGGGATCAGGCTTTACATATTCGGCTCTTCTTGTTTCAATCTCTGTGTCGGATAGTTCGACGGCCAGCTTTCTTCCCGGGATATCAATGTGAATGATATCGCCATCCTTTAAAAGGCCGATGAGCCCCCCGCTCATAGCTTCCGGTGAAACGTGACCGATGGATGCTCCTCTGGATGCGCCCGAGAATCTTCCGTCAGTAATCAGCGCAACGTCTTTGTCCAGACCCATACCTGCGATGGAGGAGGTAGGAGAAAGCATTTCCCGCATACCCGGTCCGCCCTTGGGTCCCTCATATCGGATCACGATGATGTCACCCTTCTTGATCTTTTTATCCCAGATTGCTGCAGAGGCTTCCTCTTCAGAATTAAATACCACAGCCGGTCCGGTATGCTTCAGCATTTCTTCGGCAACAGCGGATTCTTTGACCACCGCTCCGTCGGGTGCAAGATTTCCTCTCAGCACCGCAAGACCGCCCCGGTTTCTGTAGGGTTCATCGATGGGCTTGATCACACTATAATCTGCAACGGGAGTGACGGAAATATTTTCGCCGATGGTTTTTCCCGTAACCGTGATGCAGTCCTTAATAATCAGATCTCGTTTTGTAAGCTCATTCATAAGCGCAGGAATCCCTCCTGCTCTATGAAGGTCTTCGATATGATGATGCCCGCTGGGGCTCAATTTTGCGATATAAGGTGTCTTCTCGCTGATCTGGTCAAAGAGTTCCAGATTCAGTTTAATTCCCGCCTCATGAGCAATCGCAGGCAGATGAAGCACTGTATTGGTGGAACCCGCCATAGCCATATCTACGGTGATGGCGTTACGGAATGCGTCCTCGGTCAGGATATCTCTCGGCTTAATATCTTTCTCCACCATCTCCATAATTTTCACGCCTGCCATCTTTGCCATTCTGACTCGCTCGCCTGTGTCAGCCAGTGCAGTGCCGTTATACGGAAGGCCCATTCCAAGAACCTCAGTGAGGCAGTTCATGCTGTTTGCAGTAAACAGACCGGAGCAGGAACCGCAGCCCGGACAGGCGTTGAGTGCAACCTCTTCCAGTTCGTCCTCGGTACAATCACCATTGCGATATGCACCGATCTTTTCCATAATACTGTTGAAATCGAGCACGTTTCCATTGGAATATCCGGCTCTCATAGCACCGCCGCTAACAACAACAGCCGGGATATTCAGCCTTGCAGCGGCCATCAGCATACCCGGAACGATCTTATCGCAGTTGGGAATCAATACAAGCCCGTCAAAAGCATGTCCCTTTGCCATGGCTTCAATGGAGTCGGCAACCAGTTCTCTGCTTGCAAGGGGATATTTCATTCCATCATGACCCATAGCGATACCGTCACAAATTCCGATAGAGGGAAACTCTACCGGTGTTCCGCCGGCCAGAGAAACACCCTTTTTAGCAGCCTCCGCGATTCGGTCCAGGTGCATATGCCCCGGCACGATCTCATTCTGGGAATTGACGATTCCAATCAGAGGCCGATCTATTTCTTCACGAATATATCCCATTCCATAAAATAGCGTACGCACTGATGCGCCGGAAGGTCCGCTCTTAATCTTGTCGCTGTTCATTCTGTTACCTCCATTCATAGTAACAGGCTGACGTACACAATTCTCGTCTGACACGCATCGTTTTCAAAGAGAGCGGCCAGTCAACCCATTCTATATCAATTTAATGTCTTATGATCTGACAAATCCGAATAAATTAATGGATCTATTATACATGAAATTATTTATGGGGTCAAAATGTTTCGGAGACTTTTTAGGTTCATTTTTCAACCTCATTTTTAAAACCATAGCAAATCCGTTCCACCGAGCAAGAGCAGCCGGCATGTCAATCGAGAACAACCATGCTGAATTTCGATCACTGTTTTGCGATTCTAGGAATTTTTTGATTTTTCAGTTTATTAGGTGTAAAATAGCTTGAAAGTTCTTTACGATTAATTGGAGGTGAGTGAAATTGAAAAGAAAGATTCTAAGCTTTTCCTTAGCAGCCGCATTGATCCTCGGAAGTGTGGGGGTCTCATTTGCTGATACGACCTATACGGTCAAGGACGGCGATGCTTTGTGGAAAATTGCAAAAAAGTATGAAACAACCTGGCAAGCATTGGCAGAGTACAATAAGCTTGCTAATCCAAACCTGATTTACGTCAATCAGAATTTGACCATACCCGATGGTGCAAAGAAAGATGAGCCCGCTCCGGCACCGGCTCCGGTACCTGCCGCATCAGAGCCTGTCTCTGTTACACCGGAGGATACACAAAAAATCGAGGTTCCTGCAAAGGTTCAGGCTGACTATGACAAATTCCTAGCCGCTGTAGATCACCAGTATGCTTATAACGTAGCACTGGAACTGTCAACAAATCCGAAATACTGGTCCTCCAGCATCGGAACCAGAACAGCAGGCAGCGATGCAGAGCATAAGGCGGCGGATTATCTTCTTGCTGAAATGAAGAAGCTTGGTCTTACCGACACGGAGAAAGTAGCGACGGACGTGACCAAATGGCAATTCAACGGCGCTTCCCTCTCCCTTGCAGGTGACAGCAAGGTGATTCAGCCCCACTCCTATGCTACAGCTGCTACTCCAAAAGACGGAATTACCGCAGAAATCGTTTATGTGGGAAAAGGAACCATGCACGATTATGACGATATCGATGTGAAAGGCAAGATCGTTCTCATTGATTTAGATCAAAGAGCAGATTGGTGGATAACCTATCCGATGCTCGAAGCTGAGTTCCAAGGTGCAGCTGCCATCCTAAGTGCAAATGTAGGCGGTTTTGCTCAGGTTAGTAAAGATGCCCTCAATTCCCAGGATATCTGCGGGCCTACCAGCATCCCCTGTGTCAGCATCAGTGTCAATGATTCTGATTACATAAAAGCGAAGCTGGAAAAAGGTTCGGTGAGCGCTACACTCAAGGTGGATAACGAAGTATCCGCAGGCGGCACTTCCTATAATATTATGGGGAAAATCAAAGGCAAAAGCTCCGAACAGCAGATCGTGATAGGCGGACACTACGATATGTATTTCAAGGGGTTCCAGGATGATAGCTGTGCAGTTGGACTTGTCCTCGCTATGGCAAAGGCGATGAAAGACAGCGGTTACGTTCCGGATAACGATATCGTGTTTGTCATTCATGGGGCCGAGGAATGGGGTACCACTTACAGCTTATTTGACTGGACAACCGGAGCATGGAATATGATTAACAAGGCTCACCCTGAGTGGGTTGGCAAAACGTTAGCGTTCATCAACTTTGAGCTTCCTGCCTATGAATTCGCCGATTACACCAGCGTTTATTCCGCTCCGGAGATGTACAGCCTAATTGATCACTATGTTAACGAATATCCGTTGTCACCGGATCCCGAAGGCTGCTTCCCTGCCGGCCTTAAAACTGCCGGATATCAGACTTATACCTACTCTGATGATTTCTCCTATTACGCGGCCGGGGTACCTTCCACAGTAAATGGCTTCTTGCTGCAGGAGGATATGGAAACAGTATTTCCATTCTATGTGGAGCGTTATCACTCTCAATTTGACGATCCATCCACCTACAACAAAGATGTAATGGAGTTCAATATCAAGTTCTACGGTGCGCTTGTTTCCTATATTGACAAGACTCCGGCTCTCTATCTCGATTACACTTCTCAGTACGACAGACTGCTTGCCGCCTTTGACGAAGAATTTTGCAAGGCAGCAGGCGGTGATTCCGCAGCGTATCTGTCTGCACTGAACGAACTAAAAACTGCCGCCGAAGCAGCAACGAAAAAAATTGCAGATCTGAACAAGGAATACAACAATGTTGTCATTTCCGGTACAGATCCTGCAAAAATATCTCAGCTTGCTGCGGAAGCTAAGGCACTAAACAAAAAGAATCTCAAGGCGTTCAAATTTGCACAGGATCAGTTCCTCGGACTGATGTACGAACGACCGATCGTGCCCCACGAAGCTCCTCAGGAAAACATTCAGTTGATACAGGCAATCATCGAATGCCTGAAAGCTGGCGACGTAGTAACTGCAGCGGATGAATACGCTTGGCAGGTAAATAATATTCTTGAGTGGTACAGCATGTATTTTAGCCCCGAAGTCATCGCTCAGCAGAATGATATGTTCTGGGGCAAGGACAATCAGGATAACCTTTATTGGGGTACCGGAAGGAATTTCATACCAGCAAATGTTGAAGCTGCAACCAGAGGTCTCATGGAAAAGTACGATACTGCAGATGCAGACTTCTCAGCAGAGATCGGTGTTTATCAAAAGGCCATCGATGCGCAGAACCTTATTTACAGAGAGAAGCTTGTCAAAGAAACCGCAGCAATGCGAGAACTTGCAAAGCTGCTGAAATAAATCCTTTGAATCGAACGAGGTGCGAAAAACCGCACCTCGTTTTTTATTGTTTCTTTTGCTGAATTCGGCGTGCATCCTAATACGATTTTCAAATGTGTATTCAGATATATTAATGATTTTATTTGAAAACAGTATAAAGTTTTTATCGTATGATCCGATATAAATATATTACCTATTATTCATACTGGTTCAATTAATATGCAGCATATGCAATCTATGAATTGAGCAGAAAGTGATGAAGATGTACAGGATAATGATTGTCAAAGAATGGTTTTACCGTTTTAATAAAAGGATTAACAGGATACCGATTCTAATAGCAATAAGAAAAGGTCTCACCTATATGATACCTTTGCTTTTGCTCGGTTCTTTTGCTCTGTTGCTCCATAGCCTCCCCATTCCCTTCTACCAGAGTTTTATGACTCAAAGTCTAGGAGTCGACTGGGGGCAGCTTCTAACGTTGGTTCATGACAGCACGTTTGGAGCAATGTCTCTTTTCATGGTGATCTGCATCAGTTATTCCTACGCCAATGAAATTGGGCTAAAACGAAATGCAAGCCCAATCATAACTGCTTCTGTATCCCTCGCATCCTATATCGCAATCAGCGAAATCAATATCGAACATTTTTACGTTTCAAGTTTCGGTGCATCGGGTATTTTTATGGCGATCATCGTATCCGCCAGCTCCTCAGTTCTCTTTCTAAAATTATCATCACTCAATGCTTTCAAATTAAAAGCCTATACGAAGGGGGCCGATGCGGTTTTCAAGCAAGCACTTTCATCCATCTTTCCTGGCGCTGTAACCGTTGGAATCTTTGCTGCCATTAATGTCACTTTATCCAGCGTGTTTCACATTGCCAGCACACAAGGCTTTTTATCCGCATATTTCAGTACGCTTTTTACAAAAATTGAATCGCCCTTTCTCAGTGGCTTACTATTCATCATTTTGATTCATCTCTTTTGGTTTTTCGGAATGCACGGCAGCAATATATTGGAGCCGGTGACCCAAGCGGTCTTTCAGCCTGGAGTCGAAGTAAACCAGACGCTTCTGCAAGCCGGATTCACCCCGGATATTGTTTTTACCAAGACTTTCTTTGATTCCTTTATTCTGATGGGTGGCTGCGGAACTGCAATTTGTCTAGTAACCGCAATCCTTCTAGCAGGCAAATATAAAAATCAAAGGGAGCTGGCGAAACTCTCCGCACTCCCTCTGTTGTTTAATATTAATGAGCTGGTAGTCTTTGGGCTACCGATTGTTCTGAATCCAATTTTTCTGATTCCCTTTCTTGGTGTACCTGTACTTTTGACCTTTACCTCGTTCTTTGCGATCTATTATGGTATTGTACCATACACGATTCACGCTGTTGAATGGACAACCCCGATCCTGCTGAGCGGATATATTGCGACACAGTCTATCAGTGGCAGTATCCTTCAGCTAATCAACTTCATTCTGGGAACTGCTTGTTACATCCCCTTTGTGAGACTGTCAGAAATGGCATCGCAGGAACAGATCAAGCTCAATCTGAAAAAGGTCTATTCCGTATATAAGGAAAATGAAGAGCGGGGTTATCCTCCTGCGCTTTTATCCAGACATGATGAGATTGGTAACCTGTCCAGATTTCTGGCTTCTGATCTTGCCGATGATCTAAAGAATGAAAAGTTGGAGCTCTATTATCAGCCTCAAACTGATTACAGTGGAAAAATCTTTGGTGTAGAAGCGCTTCTCCGTTGGAATCATCCAGTCTACGGTTATCTCTATCCGCCGTTGATCATCGCTTTGGCAGAGGAATCCAGCCTCATCGACAGTTTGGGTCGGTGGATCTTCAACAGAGCGCTTGATGATCTTTGCAAACTTAGAAATACAGGCTACAGTGACCTATCTCTGTCGGTGAACGTTTCTGCTGTCCAGCTTGAAAATGAAACCTTAATCTCATGGCTGAAAAATAAAATAGAAATGAACGATGTGCCCTTCCACTCAGTAAAAATCGAAATCACAGAACAGATCGCCTTGGCTGGCAGTCACAAAATCATGGACCAAATTAGCTCCATAAAACGGCTTGGAATCAAGCTTGCTATGGATGACTTCGGTATGGGGCACAGTTCTTTGAAATACCTGAAAGAATATGAATTTGATACCATCAAGCTTGACGGAAGTTTGATCCGCGAGGTGGTAAGCAACAGCAACTGCCGGAATATCATCTCCTCCATTGTATATCTTTGCAACTCTTTGGACTGCTCGATCATTGCAGAATATGTAGAAGCAGAAGAGCAGAAGAATATTCTGTAC
>JAQSXD010000001.1 GCA_029266295.1 Bacillota bacterium
GACGAATCAAGCCAGAAACCGTTCAGATCCGGCAGTGGATTCGTATTGCTCCCCTGCCATTTGCTGATATCCCTGTTGCCGTAATGAAGATTTTCCAGTTCCCTTTGAAACGATTCTTTCCCAACCATATCGATGACCTGCCGATAATACCAGATGCATGATTTTTGAAATGCATCCTTCAGGGTTACATCAGCATTCCACACTTCAACCGGGTAGATTCCTCCATTGTAGTTCATCCTGGAATCCTCTGATTCTAGAACACCGTATTTCAACCCCATAAGTGTTGAGATCAGCTTAAACGTTGAGCATGGAGATTTTTGCTGCTCACATAGTTCTTTCTGATACAGGCTGTATTGTTCACTTAGATTATCATAAAAAACGGCACAGCCATTGATGCCGTTAAAATAGCTGTCGTAATCTAATTCTATGTAGCTGTCTTCAAAACCTTCAGGCAATCTGTCCGGAGACTGCTGCTCAAATGAACCTCTTGTTTCACCAGACTGAGACCCAGGACGATCCTGGCCTCCACAGCCAGCGAAACTGAACGAAATGAAAGTGCTTAAGAAAAGGCAAATGATATTTCTCATGTCCAATACTCTCTTTCTGATTTTATTCTTACACATGTAATATTAACATCTTACAGTTGTAATATATAAATGTCAATATCATTTTTTTGTTGACTTGCATTTCATCCAGTACTATAATTCACCTATATTACACTCGTAAGAATTGGGATCCACAAAGGAGGCAAATATGAATAAGCTACCACAGATATCAGAAGCTGAGTATGAGGTAATGAAAATCATCTGGGATCACGCTCCCATCAGTACCAACGAAATCGTAGCGCTTTTGAGCAAAACAAAAACCTGGAGCCCCAAGACAATGCAAACCATGATGATTCGCTTGGAAAAGAAAGGAGCGGTCTGCCACGAGAAGCAGGGCCGTCTTTACATCTATTCCCCAATCGTACACAAAGAAGATTATGTCGACATGGAAAGCCGCAGTTTTCTGAACAGGTTCTATAACGGAACGCTGAAATCAATGGTTTCCAGTTTTATAGAGAATGACAAATTGTCTGATGAGGACATCCACGAGTTAAAAGAGCTTTTATCCCGAAAAACCCGATGATAAAAAGAACAGGTCTGC
Source organism: Bacillota bacterium (assembly GCA_029266295.1). GTDB lineage: Bacteria > Bacillota > Clostridia > Peptostreptococcales > Anaerovoracaceae > Anoxybacterium. The sequence goes on from JAQSXD010000001.1 coordinate 1,147, forward strand.
CATAATGAATAAACAGAAGAAATGAGGTATCATAAGTGTCTCTCTCTTTCATGATAGGATTTTTATGGAATAACGCGATCATTTCCATGGTCTTCCTGGTAATTATGCTCCTAAAAGCAGCACTGAAAAATCACACAACAGCAGGATTCCAATATTATATCTGGGTTCCTTTTCTTTTCATGTCGTTTCTGCCGTTCTTGCCTTTCACCCAAGGACCTTTTTGTGGTTTCCCTGGATTTCGAAGCATCACAGCAAAAGCCGAAGAGGAAGCCGACTTCGCGCATGCTGCCACCGGAGCAGCGCCCGGCGATTGGCTGCAGGATTTTGCAATAACAGTTCAGCATCACACAGTTCCGGATCTCCATCTGCTGTTTACAGCGTTATGGGCATGCGGAGTTGTTTTCATGTCCGGCATGTTCCTGGTTGCCAACCATAGGCTGCATCAGATGAAACAGGATTCAGTGCCTTGCCTTGACAATGAGATTGCTGCAATTTTTTCAGGCTGTAAAACTGAATTAAAAATCAGCCGCTGCATCTCACTCTACCAATCAGATCAAGCCTCCACCCCCATGAGTTTCGGAATCGTTCATCCCTGTATTATTCTTCCGGCGACGATCAGACAAAACATGAGTGAATCGGAAATTCGATACATATTGCTTCATGAATTACAGCACTACAAAAGCAAGGATATTTATTTTAACTATGCGATCTGCCTGTCAGCGATTATTTATTGGTTTAATCCCTTTGTTTGGTTTGCCATAAAGCAGGTACGGATTGACAGGGAGGTTGCCTGCGACGCCTCGGTTCTTCGAATTCTCGGTGAAACGTCTTATATGGCATACGGAAATACCATCATCCATTTTGCAGAGCAGTATCTTCGAAGGGCCGCGTTTAGTTTGATTCTTGAGTTCACCGGAGGCGGCAGCCAGATCCATCGCCGGATTTCGGAGATCGCACAGTTCAAAATGGAAAATAGTAAGAAAGGATTTCGCAGCAGCCTTGCGATCCTCCTAGTATTTACCACCATACTATCCATTACTCCAATGACTCCATTAAATGTTTTTGCCTTCGGCGATTATGACGATGCTTCCGAAAACCTGAATACGGAATACGAAGATCTCAGCTCATACTTTCCAAATATGGACGGGAGCTTCGTGCTCTATAATCTTGCAGCGGATTCCTACGAGATCCATAATCTCAAGCAGAGTTCCAAAAGGGTCTCCCCTGATTCAACCGTTAAGATATACAGTGCGCTGTTTGCATTAGAATACGGCATTATCTCTCCGGAAAATACGAAACTTCCCTGGGATCATAGCGATTATCCTTATGAGGAGTGGAACGGTGATCAGAACCTTGATTCTGCCATGAGGTATTCTGTCACCTGGTATTTTCAAGAACTGAACAGACGAATGGGAATGGAAAAACTCCAGGATCGTTTCGATCAGATTGGCTATGGGAATCGAGATTTGTCAGGGGGCATTAACGATTTTTGGGCAGAGTCTTCTTTGAAGATCTCTCCCATCGAGCAAGTGGAACAAATGACCCGTTTTTATCAGAATGATTTCAAGCTCGACCCGAAAAATGTCGGCATTGTGAAAGATGCCATGCTTCTATCCCGCTCCAATAACTGCATGCTTTTCGGAAAAACAGGAACGGGTGATGTGGAAGGCCGCAATAAGAACGGCTGGTTTGTCGGGTTTGTGGAGACAGAAGGCAATACTTATTTCTTCGCCACAAATATTCAAAACGGAGAAAACTGCAGCGGCAGCACAGCCGCCAAGATCACACTGTCCATTCTTGCCGACAAAAAAATATACAGGAATGATTCTTTGCAAAAATAATCATTCCTGTATATTCATGGAATCGCGGATTGAATAGAAGGCTCACACCTTGAATAAGTCAGCGTTCCTTTAGGGCGTGTCTGAGAATTGCTTGTGCCGGGCTGAACGCCCGGTGCAAGGAATTTTCAGACACGTCCCGCGTTTATTTACTTACTGCACTTTCTTCTCAAATTCCGCAACCATATTCAGATATTTTTTCTGAGTTTCCTTGGCTTCCGCATCTTGCTCGAACAGAGCGCACTCTCTTTCAAGATTGTCCTGAACATCCTGTGGCAAGTTCTTCTGTGCAAACTGATAAACGACATTGTCTTCTTTCTCGATATGCCTGTGGAGCAAGTTGACATAGGAAATGGCATTGGCAATCACATCCAGCCTTGCCTCATCATCGCCTTCCATCACTTTATGCACCGCCGCTTCTAACTCCTGAATATGCAGTCTTCCCAGATCGTGCTCCACCAGCATTCCGTGCTTCACCAGCTTTTCTGCAGCAGGGCCCAGCTCTTCCACCATTCTGTTAAACAGAAGTTTTTCTTCTTTCCCATGATGATGCTGGTCCGCATAATTTCTGACGAAATCGATCAAACCAAAGAAATCGTTATAGTCCACCGGTTCACGTTTCAATACTTTATAGCAGTATTTTCTGATTACCGCCAGCATCCGTTTAATGTGTCTGTGCTCATCCACCATTAGTTCAATATAATTCATTCAGTTCTCTCCTCCCATATAGTCCACAGATTGTAAAATCCGCTGAGTGCTTCATTCAAATACGCTTCACTTATAGGCCGCAACCCTCTGCGAAGCTCATGCCAGTCTGCGCGGCTATTTTCTTGCGATGGAATACTCCCCTTCATTTCGTTTTTCAAATTGGAGCGCGGGGTTCAGCGTCCTGATAAAGGAAGCAATCCAAGCTTCTCTGAGTGCAAAGAAGTTTCCAAGGTCCCCTCCGGCTTCATTCCAATACGGTTCATGAAGTTCTGCTGCCGTCTGCCAGAGCAATTCGTCTTCCGTATTTTGAATTACCTGACTTCCCCTGTCACAGGGCATTCCCTCGAGAATAAAGTCATTGAGCGCATTGTACGCGCCTTCCGGTGTTTCCACTCCCGCTGAAAAACGGACCTCTTCCGCGCCTTCTGCCGGAGTTTTATACTCTAGGGCTGCCGCTTCTCCCTGATTTCCAAAGATCTTTAGAAGCGCGTCTTTATGGCTTGGATCTTCTCTTAAAACCGCAGTTACCAGCCCCGCCTGTCTCAGTTCAACACTGCGTATCCGTTCCTGCAGCCAGCCGTGGATATTGGAGGTATCGATGATCTCCTCAAGCGGACGGTTTCCCGTGGGCTGGCCGTATTCCCTTTGAAATTGATGCTCCCATGTGTCAGCAGCCAGTCCCTGAGATGCTGCCCACTTTAGCATATCCGCTTCTGCTTTTTCCGCCCATACAATTTTATTGTAGAGCCAGTAATGAATCTTTCCTAAAAACAAACTCATATATTCTCTCCCTTTGTTACCTTATCCGCCGTACTAGATTGCCTGATTCAATCTCTCAACCAACTTGTCGACGTCGATACCGTGAATGGTTGCCGCTTCTTCCAGTGTCTCTGACTGGGCAGATGGACAACCGACGCAGCCCATTCCAAAGTCCATCAAAATCCTGATTGTCTGCTGATACGTTCTTACCACTTCTCCGATGGTCATTTCTTTTGTGATCGCCATACGATGATCCTCCATTTAAACGCGGGGGTTATGACCCGCTTCCTTTACATGCGGCGGGGGTACGATCCCGCTCGTTCAACCAATAAGTTTCTGCTTAATTTATACTGTTTTCTGTTTCTCGTTCAAACCAACTCCAAGCCGTTGAAACAGAATATTGTTTTCAAGGTGAATGTGCTGGAACAAATCTGCTTCCAGCTCCTCTAATGTTTCAAAGGTACGTCTGTAAGTCCCGCAGCCATCCTTAGGAACCGAATAATCGGCAGTGATTTCACGTAATTCTTTGAGAATATCGCCCGCCGCTTCGTGCTCTTCCTCCGTTTCCACTGCTGTTTCTTTCATGTTTTTATAAAGATCGTCTGACGGCTCATCCTCATACAGCTTGATCATGGGGAACAAAATCTCCTCTTCTTTGATCAAGTGCTGCTCAAGCTCCGTTTTCAGGGTGTGAAACAGCTTGTGTACCCGGAAAAGATCCCGGTGACTGGGTCCGTGCACTCTTAAAATCGTTGCGGTCAGCTCACTGATCTCGGGCAGTACACGTTTCACAAATACGTGATGCGTTCCGACAATGTAATCGATGAGCTGGGAAGAGGTCATTTCTCTGTAATCGACTTGATCATTCAATCGCTTTGCCTCTTCATAGGCGTTCTCCAGTCTTGACAGAAGCAATTTTTCATCTAAATCCTGCTCTTTTATGGCTTCCGACAACGGCCTGTGCCCTCCGCAGCAAAAGTCAATTCGGAACTCTTTCAAAATCTCGCTTGCCTGTGGCAGGATTGAAACCACTTCGCCGATTCTCTGGGTAGTATGAAATATGCTCATAATTATCCTCCTTTATTCTTTATCACAATGGATCGTTATCATTTTCATGCGCCGTGGAAATTTCACTTGCATCTTTTTTGTCGAAGCAGTGAAAATTCCATCAGCATCATCTTTATCATAAAGGCTTAGAAGGATAAAAACTGTGACCGAGATCATAATTTCATATTAATTTCAATTTTTATGGTGCTACGACCAGGCTTGTTGAAGGCTGCATATAGAAATCCAGACAAGTTTAATGCCCAGTTAATTTAAATACGCTGTACTAGTCCAGCTCTCTGCGCAAGGCTTCCTCATTCAAGAGGAGTATCTTTTTGTTTCCAATCATTTCAATGATCCCTGCATCCTGAAGAAGTGTCAGTTTCCTGCTGATAGTCTCTCTCGCAATCCCGATGTAGCTTGCCATCCCCTCTCTGCTGAAGGGAAGTGCAATCAAAATCCCCTTGGAATTCTTGACACCATATTTTTCAACAAATTCTAGAAGTACGCTGCTGATTCTTGCTTCAACACTTCTGGTCCCCATGTTTTGAACGGTGGTCTCCAGCCTTTCCAGCCTTGTGCATAACGCTCCGATGATCTTTACGCTGATCTCTGGATACCTGCGAACCAATTCCTGAAAATCATTTCGTGCGATCATGCAAATGTGAGTTCGTTCCAATGCCTCTGCATGGTAAGCTGCCTTCCTGCCCCCGAAAAGGTTGCTCTCCCCAAAGAAGTCTCCTTCGGAAAAGAGATATAAAATCTGTTCCTTCCCTTCCTGGGTGTAGCGGAATGCTTTTACTTTTCCCTGATTGATAATGGTGAGGCAATCTGCATCAGATCCTTCCAGCTGAATGATCTCACCCTTTAAATACTGTCTTCTTTGAATCAGATCAGCCACATGGGAAAGTTCTTCTTCATTCAGCCCGAAAAAAATGGGAACTCTTTGGGCGCACAGCTTGTGGCGGCATGTTCCGCAATCACAGGAATTTGTTTTCATAGGTTCTCTCGCTCCGCTTTCGTTTTTATGACTGGCAGGCCAAGTCGGCAATAGGCCTGTGTTGCCACAAGCCTATTCCTCCAAAAGTCTATTGATCAAGTTCGGGATTGATTACTCTTTCCATTAGAACATGGTAGCTTATCGCTTATTATGCCCCCATGAACATTTTTATATCTTCGTCCACAGTACCGATTCCGCCGATTCCAAACGTTTCTACAAGAACCTTAGCAACATTCGGGGAAAGAAATGCAGGCAGTGTCGGTCCGAGATGAATATTCTTCACGCCTAGGTACAGGAGTGCAAGCAGAACGATAACTGCTTTCTGCTCATACCATGCGATATTGTATGCGATAGGAAGCTCGTTGACGTCGTTTAACTCAAAGACTTCCTTCAGCTTCAATGCGATCAGTGCCAGTGAGTAGGAATCGTTGCACTGTCCTGCATCCAGAACTCTCGGAATTCCTCCGATATCACCCAGGGCAAGCTTGTTATAACGGTATTTTGCACAACCAGCGGTAAGAATTACCGTATCCTTTGGCAGTTTTTCTGCAAACTGCTCATAGTACTCTCTGGATTTCATTCTTCCGTCACAGCCAGCCATTACAAAGAACTTTTTGATGGCGCCGGACTTCACAGCATCTACAACTTTATCTGCCAGTGCAAATACCTGCTCGTGGGCAAATCCGCCTACGATGGTTCCATTTTCGATTTCAGTAGGTGCGCTCAGAGTCTTAGCCAGCGCGATGATTTCTGAGAAATCTTTCTTTCCGTTCTCGTCTGCTTCGATGTGCGCGCAGCCTGGAAAGCCGGAAGCACCTGTTGTAAAGATTCTGGATCTCACTTCCTCGCTTCTTGGAGGTACGATACAGTTGGTTGTAAACAGGATGGGTCCGTTAAAGGACTGGAATTCTTCCGTCTGCTTCCACCATGCATTTCCGTAGTTGCCAACAAAGTTATCGTACTTCTTGAATGCAGGATAATAGTGAGCAGGAAGCATTTCGCTGTGGGTGTATACATCCACTCCGGTGTCCTTTGTCTGCTCCAGCAACTGCTCAAGATCTGTCAGATCATGTCCGGAGATCAAGATAGCAGGGTTGTTCTTTACGCCGATATTAACCTGTGTAATCTCGGGGTTTCCATATTTTGTGGTATTTGCGCCGTCCAGCAATGCCATTCCTGCAACACCAAATTCGCCTGTCTTTAAAGTAAGTGCAACAAGATCATCAGCAGACAGCGTATCGTCCAGCGTTGCAGCCAGCGCTTTATAGATGAAGTCATAAATATCTACATTTTCTTTTCCAAGGTTCAGTGCATGATGGGTATAAGCGGCAAGGCCTTTCAGTCCGTATATAATCAGTTCACGCAGGGATCTTACGTCCTCGTTCTCCGTTGCCAGCACGCCTACAGATGCTGCCTTTGACAGCATGTCAGCTCTTCCGGACACTTCAAATACTGCGGCATCGTGCAGTCCTGCAACGCCTGCTGTGGAAGCTTTCAGTTCATTTCTCAAAGCGATGGCACGGCTTACTTCCGTTTCAATGGCAGCTTCGTCAAAGTTTGCATTGGTGATGGTCATGAAAAGGCTTTTCAGAACTTCGTGATTTACGCTGCTCAGATCCTTTGCAGAAAGACCTTCTTTTACAACGATATCGGAAATTCCCTTCAGTGTGTAAATCAGAAGATCCTGCAGCTTCGCTACATCTTCGTTTTTACCGCAGACACCTTTAACCTGGCAGCCTTTTCCCCCAGCTGCTTCCTGACATTGATAACAAAACATACTCATTCTTTTTATCCTCCTATTATTGATGCTTCATTCGCGATCATTGCGAATCAAGCTTGGTTACTCACTTGATACTGTAATCATAACGGATGGAACATAAAGAATGCGTTGCATTTGCAACGCATTTAAATATTTATTTTTAACTTTGTATTTTGCGATTTTTCTTACCTCTGATCTATGGAAGCAATCAATTCATGTAAGTTGCCTGAAATGATGCGGCAGCTAGCCTCCGGCGCTTGCCTAACCTCCCTGTAGCAACAGGGTCAGTTTTTGATACGATAGATCACAGCAGCAGCTTCTGCACGAGTGATATTGTTTCCGGGAAGAATCAGGTTTTCATCATTTCCGGTAATGACTCCTGATTTGATAAGAGTCGCAACCGCTTCCCGTGCATAGTCTGAAATGGTGCCGTTATCTGCGTATGCTGCCTGAAGCGTAGGAAACCGCCGGTATGAACAACACCGTTAAAAGTACTGTAAAAACCAGTGAGAATTTCCTTTGAAAGCTTTTGTTCATTCGCATGTCCTCCTAAAAGCGTAATGATGCTTATTCAGATGCATCATCAGCCTCTTCAGCTGCTGCTTTCGCCGCGTCTCTTGCTGCATCCATTGCGGTCTTCACCGCATCCCATACGGCGTCAGCCTGCTCCTGGGTGATCGTTCCGTCTGTTACCAGCTCGCTCAGCAAATTTCTATGCATTCCACCGGAACCATTTCCGCCTAGGACCGGCTTTGTGTCTGCTATGGCATCGGCTTGTTCTTGTGTAATCACTTCTTCGCTGACGAGGGTATCAAGAATTTCGTCGCACGTTTCCCCTGAATTTCTGGCTTCTTTCAGTGCTTCCATCACTGCATCTGCTTCTTCCTGGGTCAGAGTACCGGCAGACACCAACTCACTTAAGGGGCTGTTCTGCAATCCTGCGGGAAATCCGGTTCCTTCAGAACCTGCTCCCTCCTGACGCATGCCCTTCATCCGCCCGCCTTCTGGCCGGATCCCGTCCTCACGTGTGCCGATTGCGCCATCCGTAGTTTTCTTACCATCTGGCTTTTCCGCTGTTTCCCCCGCTGCCGCAGCTCTTTCTGGCCTGGCAGGTCTGTCCGCGGTATCTTGGGTTTTATCCGTTGCGGATGACATTGCTTCGGAAATCGCGTCGGCCTGTTCCTGGGTAATGGTTCCATCGTCAGTTAACGATTCAAGCGCAGCCGGGTACATCGTACTCCATGCTGCAAGATTACCTCTTTGCTCTTTAAACCGCTCTGCACCTTCACCCGCTCCGCTGTTTGCCGCGAAAGCGGTGCCCGCTCCCGTCAAAGTCAGCGCTCCCGCCAGGGTAAATATAAAGACTCTTTTTAATCCATGCTTTTGTTTCATCATTTTGTTACTCCTTTTGAATATTTTGAAATTTCCTATGTTCCGATTTTAATCTACCAGGCTAGAAAAATCTCCGTAAAATTGAGGCAAAATTGAGGCAAAATAGAATGGAAAATGGATTTCAAAAGCCATTCATGGTAAAATTCATCGGGAGGTGATGGCTGATCCATGAGAAAAACTTTGATTTATATCGCAGATGACGAAACCAATATCTGTAACATCATCAAGTCGTTTTTGGTAAAGGAGGGCTATGAAGTTGAGACCTTCCATGATGGGCAGGCAATCCTTGAAGCCTTTGAACGGCGAGAAGCGGATATGATTATCATCGATATCATGATGCCCTTGGTTGACGGGTACTCCGTATGTGCTGCAATCCGAAACAAAAGCGGTGTCCCAATCATTATTGTTTCAGCGAAAGATACCGAGCCGGATAAAATTGCAGGTCTGACGCTGGGAAGCGACGACTACCTGACAAAGCCTTTCAGCCCTATGGAGCTGGTGGCTAGAGTGAAAAGCATTTTTCGGCGAATCGAGCTGGATAGAAGCAGAGAGCAACGCAGCAATACCATTCATGTCGCCGATGTTGTTCTTGATCCGGATACAAAACAAGCTTGGTTTGGAAATATGGAGCTTCCTCTTACATCCATGGAGTTTTCACTCCTGCTCTATCTTATCAGCAATAAAGACAGACCGGTTAGCAGAGGAGAACTTCTGGATAAAATCTGGGGCTTCGAAAACGAGGTGGAAACCAGAGCCACCGACGATGTGGTAAAGCGGCTGCGAAAAAAACTGGGGGATTTCGGTACTCAGCTCAAAATTGAAACGGTTTGGGGCTTCGGGTTTAAGCTCGCGGGCAAGGATTAAATAGGGATTGAAAGATTGAGGAATTGAAGGATTAAATAAGGAATTTGCTTAAGAATCGGTCGTTGGTTCAATCGATGCGCAAGGATGGTTTTGATGAAAAGAAATACAATCAAATGGAGAATCTTTAAATATAACTTGATCATGATCGTGATGCTGATTCTGGTGGTTACGGTCACCTTCAATATCGTAGTGAGGCTATATCTGGAGCGAGACATTATCTCCCAGCTGGATCAAATAACCTCTCGCACCGTAAATACAGCGCTTCATCAGCGTCCCGCTCAGTTTCCCGAGGCCAGAAAGTCTAACGCTGCGTCTCCTGGGGGCGGCAATATATCAAAAAATCCCTCGCCGGGGAACGGCATCATGGGAAAAGACAGCCCCTCACCAGCGAAAAGCGGCGGTAACGGGAGCCGGGAGACCGCCATCCCAGGGGAAGAGATAACAGGTGCTAGGGGCGAAACCAATTCAGTTACCGATTCCGATACGGACAAGGTGTTCCGGTATTATTTCATGCTGAATCGTTCGCTAAATGAGCCGCTTTCGATCATCAATGCGGATTACATTCTGCTTGACAGAGATGAAAACTTGATTCTTCCGCCGGTAAATTCCGAAAATGATACCTCAGATCTAAGTGAACAGATAGTTAAGGAAATAAAAAATTCTTCACCGGATTTCAGCAACCAAGCTTATCTGAAGCTGAATATCTCAGGTGCTAATTACATTGGAGTCGTCAGAGCACTGACACAGGAAAGCCGCTCCGACCTGGGGTGGATCATTATCTATACCAGCCTGCAAAAGGTCAATCAGCTGCAGTTCTATATCAATGGAATCCTTTTTATCATACTCTTCTTCCTATCGATCATTGCAATGCTGCTGTCATCCAGCCTCTCAGGGAAGCTTTCCCGGCCCTTTCATTTACTGAATCAGCATTTGAACGCGATTGCTGAAAGAAATTTCGGGATGAAAATTCAAATCCCGGTATATGATGAACTTCAAGAAACGGTGAACAATATCAATATCATGTCTGAAAAGCTGGGCGTATATGATAAGGCACAGAAGCGCTTTCTGCAGAATGTCTCCCACGAGTTTCGAACACCGCTGATGTCAATTCAAAGCTATGCGGAAGGTATCAAGTATGGTGTTGTGGATAAAGATCCGGCAGTGGATGTGATTCTGGACGAAACGAAAAGAATGACTTCACTTCTGGAAGAACTGCTCTACCTGTCGAGGCTGGAAGCAATTGAGGAAAATTATCATTTTGAAACGATAAAAATCAACAGCATTATCAGTTGTATTGCAGACAGAATGAGAGGAATCGCTCTTCAAAAAAATGTTACAATCTCCGTCAGCGAACCGGATGAAGAAATTATTTTCAAAGGCGACGAAGAAAAATTGTCACGGGCAATTACCAATATTGTCAGCAACTGCATTCGTTATGCCGAGTCGAAAGTTACCATTGAGTTTTCTGCAGAAGACGGGCATCAGCTTTTGATTCAGATCTCTGACGATGGCCCGGGCTGCGAAACAGATGATCTCCCATACATCTTTGAACGGTTCTACAAAGGACGGAAAGGGAATTTCGGTCTTGGTCTTGCCATCAGCAAACAGGTGATCGAACGGCACAACGGCACGATTACTGCCCAGAATCATCCTTCCAGAGGCGCCATATTCGTCATTGAGCTGGAAGAGTAAATAGAGAAACAACTGTGTAAAAAAAGGAAACCGTTGCTCCATGCAGTGGTTTCCTTTCCTTCTGATCTTGAAAGCCTGCGTCCAATGGCAGCTAACAATGATGCGATTGTTCGATCTTATCCAGGTACTGTTCTGCCTGATCCAGTTCCTCTTCATCAAATACAGGATATCCTGCCTTTTTCAAGTATTCAACGGCCAAGCCAATCCCTTGTGTTTTCGTATCGGTAAAGGTGCCGTCATAGATGAACCTGCTTCCGCAGGAGGGACTGTCTTCTTTCATAATGGCAAAGGCAACGTCGTGTTCCTTTGCAAGCCGCAGCGTCTCCTCTGCGCCGATTGTATATTCCCTTGTCACATCGGCTCCGGTACAAGCCATCACCTTATCGCCGACACGTTGAGAATCGGGGCGCGGTATCGGCAGACCTCCGAAAACTTCCGGACAGACTTTGATGAGGCGCCCCTCTTTTTTCCATTTGAGGAATCTCTCATCGAGGCAGGGGACATCCCCATCGTCATAACGGACATGATCGCCATAAAGGCATCCGCTCACAAGGATTTTTCTCATAAGCACCGCTCCTTTCTATTTCTACTGAAAAATTTATGGTTATGCAGTTTTCAGAATATCGATCCATTGAAAACCTTTACTCATATTCGGGTTTTCGTGATTATACCTCCAGGAGGGCGGGCTGTCAATTGTACCACAGCACAAACTGTTTAAGACTTGATCTTGTTCTCCTTCATATAATCTTCGATCAGCCCCATAAATTCGCTGCCATACTTCTCTAGTTTGCTGCTCCCAACACCATTGATCTCCAGCATGGTTTTCTCTGTTGTAGGCAGATAGGAGCTCATTTCCTTTAATGCCTTGTCTGAGAAAATGATATAGGGTGGTTTATGCTCTTTTTGAGCAATTTCATATCTCCGCTTGCGAAGCAGTTCGAAGAGCTCGGGGTATGTTGCTTCTGCACCGCTGCCCCCTTTTAATGTCTTTTTCTTTGCGGCTGGTGCTTCCTCCTGTTTCTTTGGTAGCTTCAAAAGAATCGTCTCTCTCTGATTTTCCTCCAGAAGAAATTCCATTCCCTGTTTGGTTACTCTTAGTACGGGATACTGGTCTGTGGTAAGATGTAGATAGCCCGTTACCAGCAGGTGGTTCGCCGTTTGCCGAAGCCTGATAATGGTTCTACTGCGCAATGCACCAAATAAGGGATTCTCGTTGAGCCGGAACTACCGTACCTTGGCATTATCCGTTCCGTGAACCGCATCCAGGATAGAATTCATTCCATACCGATGACCGCTTGTATGTACCAGACCGATGATGCTGGCCGCATCCGAGGTGATATCAACATCCTCATATTCTGTAAGGCAGTTTTCACAGTTTCCACAACTGCTGCTTCCGTATTCACCGAAATACCGCAGGATATAATCCCGCAGACATTCATTGGTAAAGCAATAGTACGTCATCTTGCGGAGTCTCTCCCGATCCCGCTCACTGATGAGTTCCTTTTCCTCATTGTCCAGTTCTTCATTTTCCCGTTCCATTTGCTTGTCGATGAGGAACTCGTTGATCCTTACGTCCTGCCCGGAATAATACAGAATGCATTCAGCTGTTTCTCCGTCTCTTCCGGCACGCCCTGCCTCCTGATAATAGCTTTCAATGTCCTTTGGCATATTATAATGAATGACATATCTTACATTGGACTTATCAATCCCCATTCCGAAGGCATTGGTTGCCACCATAACAGGGGTACTGTCGTTGATAAATGCTTCCTGATTTTCTTTTCGCTCGGCATCGGATAAGCCCGCATGGTACCTCGTGACAGGGTAGCCCCTTCGGAACAATTCTCCCTGAACCTCTTCCACCGCTTTTCTGGTATTGCAATAGATAATGCCGCTTTTATCCCCATTCTCCTTCAGATAATCAAGGAGTGCGTTCATCTTGCTCTGGGGCTTTTTCAATGAAAAGTAAAGGTTTTTTCGGTCATATCCCGTTACAACCACAGTGGGATTTTGCAGCCCCAGCATACAGACGATGTCCTCTTTTACAACTTTCGTTGCTGTAGCAGTATAAGCAGCGATAACCGGTCTCACTGGCAGCATATCAATAAAATCGGTGACTTTCAGATAGCTTGGCCGGAAATCCTGCCCCCACTGGGAAATACAATGGGCCTCATCAATTGCAATCATGGAGATTTCAAGAGCACCTACCAAGGATAGGAACGAATCTGTCAGCAAACGTTCCGGCGCTACATAAATGATCTTATATACCCCAAGGCGCGCATTTTCCATCACCTTCCTGGTCTGGCCTTCCGTCAGGGAACTGTTAATGTAAGCCGCGCGGACCCCAACGTCGACCAGTGCCATAACCTGATCTTTCATAAGAGAAATCAGCGGTGAAATGACAATGGTAATTCCGCTAAAAGACAATGCCGGCACCTGAAAGCAAATGGACTTTCCTGCGCCGGTCGGCATAATTCCAAGGACATCCCTCCCGGAAAGCGCGCTGTCGATCAGTTCTTCCTGTCCCGTACGGAATGAATCGTACCCGTATATATTTTTTAAAATTGTGTGTTTGTTCAATGATACCCCCTATATAACTTGTATGCTTGTCCACTGATGTCACAGATGTCAGGCATACAGGGTTGAGACCCATAGCCGCCTGCTATGATTGTACTTGCTAGCTCTATGCATAAGTATATAGGATGAAAGGACGTTCGGCAATCAGCCTAACCACAAATTTTATACAGCAAGTCTACGCTCCCTGTATTTCCAGTTGTAAAACATATTTGCCATAACATGGCCTCCCATTAAATCTCTCTCATAGGTCCTTGAACATCTAAGTACTGAACAATACCGTTCGCCATGTAATCCCCTATGAGCAAAGTCTGGTATTGAATTCTATCGAAGATCTGTATATCTCTCGTATAATCGCCAGACAATAATGCAGTGCTTTCCTCTAGAGTCATACTGATATAAGTATATAATAGGGTTTGCCATTGGCCTTTAAACCAAAACGGATTTATCTGTGAAAGAAAATCAGCCAGTTCATCAGCGTTTTGATATAAAAGTCTGACGCTCTCGTCCAGCGCTTGACTATCTCTATTTTTTTGTGCGTTAATTGCTGCCTCCATCTGAATAATATGCGTGGAAAGCAAGCTTATAAATTGCTCTGCTGCTTGTTGGCCAAATATTAATTGCAGGATGTTGCCGAGCTGAAAGGGAATTTCATATAGCCGTTTGCTCACAGCTTCGGTGTTTGGCAATTCGGAGGAAATGCTGAGAAGAAAAGCCCTGGTCCACATTGATAAATTCAGCCATAACGTCCTAAAATTAATAATTAAATTCATTTGACCATAAGGGATGTACGATTCAATAGGAATCGGGTATCCTTCGTTTTTATTAATCATCTTATAATTACTCCTAGTTTTTTTACATCATATGAGATCGATTCTAATTTTATAATCGAAAGGAACAAATAATTCCTTACGGCAGATTGTAAGAAGCCGAGGCATTCATCAGGATCCTTCGACATCCTCCAAATTCCATCACACGCAAAAGAAGAGGGAATGTTTCGATCCTTTGAAACATTCCCTCTTTCTCACTGTTTGTCAGAATAGTAACTGATTGGAGCTTAGCTCCTTAACGAATCCTCTTAATTTAGACGCTTTCGAGGCGCTTCTTAACTGAGGCTCTTGATATATGCAACGGCGTTTCTTCCTGCCATTCTTCCGCTGTTAACCGCGAAGCCCAGTGTATTTCCCGGCAGAACAAAGACATAGTCCGGATTACAAACGGAATTTGCATCAGTACCAGCTGCAAATAATCCGGGGATCACGGCAAACTGGTCTGTGATGACCTGAGTCTTGTCATTGATCCTGATTCCGCCCAGGCTGCCGTAAGCGCTTGGTGCAAACTTCAATGCGTAGTACTTGGAGCCGTCCAGCGGTACCATATATCTGGGATTCTTATTGAATTCTTTGTCGCCTCCTGCTTTGCAGGCTTCATTATAGTTCTTCAGGGTTTCTGCCAGTCCTTCTTGATCAATGCCGGTCTTTTCCGCAAGCTCTTCGATGGTCTCTGCCATGAAGAACACATCGCTGCCGTTTTTGATCGCCTCTTCCATCTCCTGATTGAAGTAGGACATATCCATGGAGGAAGTAACCACATTGATGAGATCCAGGCCGTTTTCTTCATACTTCTTCATGGTCTTATCATCGATGATGGAGAACGCAACCCGATTCTTCTGTCGTGTAATGGCGTTGACGGAGAACACCGGATTTTCTACCACCTGCTCGTTATAGAAGCGCTTACCATCCAGGTTTACAAAGAGATTGGGCTGACGGAAGGGAAGCTCGATGGGCGCATAACCCCCTGTGTTTGGTGCAAAGAAGACCAGCTCCATATCCATGTAATCCCTGCCGGCACCAGCATCCCATGCCATTTGAATTCCGTCTCCCGTCAGGCCGGGAATTCGGTAGGAATAAAGGTCCTTACCCCACTCGTAAGGAGTGTACTTCTTGATGAATTCCGGGCTGTCGCCAAATCCGCCTGTAGAAACGACCACCGCACCGGCATAAACCTCCAGCTCACCGTCTTTGTCCGAGGCCTGAACGCCGATGATTTCGCCTTGATCCTTGATCAAGCTTTTTACAGGAGTCTCCAGCAGAATTTTGACACCCAGTTCTTCTGCCCGTTCCGTCATGGCCTTGATCATGGTAGCTGCAGCCCGGAGACCCGGATTTCCTGTTTTGGGCATAATGATGTGCCAGGTTGCTTCTGAGCCTGGGAAATACTTGGAAGGCAAAGCAAAATCGACGCCCATGGCCTGCAGCCATTCAATGGTTTCGGCTGACTGATCAATGTATTTCTTGACCAACTTCGCATCGGAGCGCCAGTGGGTGTAGTCCATAAATTTCTCGAAGGCTCTTTCTCGGGTGATGTCAATCAACCGCTCTTTTTGCAGCTTGGTTTCAACACCGAGTAATCCCATTGCCATGTTTGCGCATCCGCCAGTAGTGTTTGCCTTTTCCAGAACCATTACCTGCGCACCCTTTTCTGCTGCCGTAATGGCCGCTGCAAGTCCTGCCGCTCCGCCGCCAACTACAACGACGTCCGCTTCAAATTCTCTCATTTTTCCATCCTCCTGCTTACTTATTATTTTGATATATGAAATATTTATTTACTCGCTTCTTCTGCGTCTTTTGGAAGCCATCAATCCGCCTTCTTGCGAGGCCGTCTGAACGCTTCCCACAGGTACCGGCTCACTGGGAAGGTTGGTCATGGCCGCACCGGTTTTTTAATAGCTCCCGCCTCGCAGACAGCAATACATGCACCGCAGCGGCTGCAGACAGCGGGATCAACGACATGAATCATGCCCTCACTCCCTGCTATGGCATGAGGTTCGCAGACGGATGCACACTGATGACACCCGATGCACTTGTCCGGTGCTGCGTAATAATAAATGAACTTTTTGCATACCAATGCATCACAGCGTTTTCTCTTGATATGTTTCTCAAATTGCTCCTGCCCTTTGACAACCATATCCTGGGCATACTTTCCCGCTTCTTTCCCGTAGTCACAGCCGGAGCCGATAACCATATCTGCGGAGATTTCACGCAGCACATCGATGTCTCCGTCACGCCCGATGCCCTGGGTGATGGTATCGGACAGGGTGTAAAGCTGCAAAATTCCTTCTCTGCAAATGACACATTCCCCACAGCTTGTTCTTCGCAGCCTGTCCGAGAAGGCTTTCAATTGATCCACCGGACATGGGTTTTCCGCAACTTCATCGAAGCCGCTTCGGACAAAGTCACTGATTGTTTCCTTTTCTGCCTGTTTCCACTGCATTCTTTCTTTCAAAGCCATACGCCTCACACCTCCTACTTAATCTTGTAATGAACCCACAGCTTCGGTCTTGTGATCTGGGTTCTCAGGTCGCACTGCAGGCAGCGACCTGCTTCACTGCAGGCATTGGTATCCGGGAAGCAGTGGCTGACCTCTTTAAAATTCATGATCCGCGCTTCTGCAGGTTCTTCCGTGGCCTGTTCCCGCTCTAATCGCAAGAACTCCTCATCCTTTCCCAAATAGGGACTGGGGGTTGCCTCCTCTGTCAGCTTCTCTTCGATATCGCCGTTGCCGCCCAGATCAAGATCGATTTCTGATGCAGCTTTCCGCCCCGCTGCAATGGCACGGATCACAGAATGGGTTCCGTAAACCGCATCTCCTGCCGCGTATAGATCCTTTGCTTTAACTGAATTCTCTTCGCCTGCTCCAGTTTGTACCGTTTTACCCTCTGTTTCTTTTACGATCACTCTGACTCCATCCTCGGTGATAATCAGATTGCCTCGCCCGACAGCAAGCTGCCATTCCTCGGGAACCTCCGGTCTTTGTCCCGCGGCAAAGATCACCGTATCAGCAGGAATCACGTGTTCTGAGTGTGGTTTCAATTCCATCTGCAATCTTCTATTTTCGTCAAACCGGAAGGATGCCACCTCCTGGCATGTCACACCGGCAGCACGTCCGTTCGTTTCTTCAATGGCCAGGAAGGTTCTTCCGTTAATCAGCCGGATTCCCTCTTCCAGTCCTTCCCTGATTTCATCTTCGCTGGCGGTCATTGCCTCTCTATTTTCCAGGCAGACCACGCTTACTTCTTTCGCTCCCAGGCGAACCGCAGATCTTGCACAGTCAAAGGCTACGTTTCCGCCTCCAAGAACCACCACCCGTTCTCCCAGCGTTATGGACTCTCCCGGAGATACAGAGTCCTCCAGAGATACAGAGTCCTCCAGAGATACAGATCCTCCCTGTGTCATGGAATTTCTCAGTGTTATGGAGTCTCTCAAAGAGACTTTTCTCAGGAAGTCTATATTTTCATATACATTTGGAAGGTCTGCGCCTTTGATGGGCAGACGTGTTCCCGCGCCTGCACCGATGGCAATCAGTATCTTGTGAAAACCTTGATCTTTCAGTTCCGTTAGAGATGTAACCCTTGCATTGGTCAGAATCCTGACACCTGCCTTCTCGATTTCGGCAATTTCTGCCTGAACGGCTTCTCTTGGCAGACGATATTCTGGAATCCCCGTAGAGAGCATACCCCCTGCAACAGGCGCTGCCTCAAATACGATCACATCATGTCCTGCCTTCGCCAGGTAGTATGCCGCCGTCAAACCAGCAGGACCGCCGCCGACCACCGCCACCTTCTTTCCCGACTTGGGTTTAAAACGAGCCTTGTCTCTCCAGAGACCCTGATCCTGCACCGCGGCAAACTTTTTCAGTTCCCGGATTGATAAGGCTTCGTTGATCTCCTTTCTTCTGCAGACGCTTTCGCAAAAAGCCATACAGACATAGCCAAGGGAATGAGGGAACGGCGCTTTCTCTCTAATGACAGCGATTGCATCCTGATACCTTCCCTCCTTGATGGCCCTGATATATTTAGGCACATCGGTATGGGCGGGACATTCCGATTTGCACGGGATCAGTTCCAGCTCCCGGTTCAGGTTCGGCTTGAACACCCCTTCCTTATCCTGCAATGCTCCCGTAGGACAGACTTCAACGCATGCTCCGCAGAAACGACAATTTTCTTCCGCCATAGAATGATGATTTCTGACATCCACCACAATCCGGTCTTCTTGTGTCATCTGGAAGTCCAGGACATCGACACCTCGAACTTCCCGGCACACTCTGATGCATCGCCCGCAGGAAACGCAACGGTTCAGATCTCTCACAAACAGCGGGTTTGCCGTATTCACCGGAACACTGTTCAGGGTTCTTCGGAGTCGGGAAGTGCTGACCTCAAGATACTGGATCAGCGATTGGAGTTCACATTTCAGATATTTGGGGCAAGTCGTGCAGTCATCCACATGGTTGGCCAGCATCAGCTCCATGGAAAGCCGCCGCATGGCGTTCAGACGGTCGGTTTTCGTACGCACAACCATACCGTCAAGGGCTTTCGTGGTACAAGAGGTTCTGATCTCACTGTCCCCTTCGATTTCTACAACGCAGAGTCTGCACTCGCCAAGATCGGGCAGATCCGGATGATGACACAGATGAGGGATATAAAGATCTGCTTCAAGAGCTGCATGCAGGATGCTTTTCCCTTCTTCGACCTCCAAAACATGCCCGTCAATTGTAATAGACACTGTTTTCATTAATAATCTCCATTCTGAATAAAACAAGAAAGTAGTTGCCTGTCCAAGCAAGCTTTGGACAAAATTCCATTGTCAGGAAGCAAATTTGTTGTTGAAAATGCACAATTTGCTCCTGCATACCTTGTTATACTTAATCAACATGCTATAATACTATAATACAAACTATAAAGTTTGCCATAGGGGCAGAGTCAATAGGAAAGTGTGAAAAAAATGACGAAATTATATTCCATCGGAGAAGTCTCCCACATCTTGCATATTCCCGTGAAGGCCTTGCGGAATTATGATCAGATCAATCTGCTGAAACCCTCTCATATTGACCCCTCCACAAAGTATCGTTATTACAGCTACGATCAGTTCTTTCTCATCGACGTGATCCGCTATCTGAATAAAACGCTGAATGTTCCGCTGGAGGATATTAAGATTTTGATTGACGGAAATGAGGGGAATGACAAATTGTTAACTCTTCTGAATTCCCATGAGAAACAATTGGGGGAAAAGATCCGTGAGCTGGAATACTCAAAAAAGGTGACAGAAAGTCTGATTGCTGATTTGAAATACAGAATGAAATATCCGGAACGAATTGAAATATTCGAGCAGTATCTGCTGTCCAGGAATCTTTATTATAACGAATTGGATATTTCCATTTATGATCTCGATAAATATGTAAGCCGGAACGCGATGGATGCCTTCAATCGGAATAACCGGGAAAACAATGTGATGTGTACCTTTTATTCCATTTCTGAGTTTCAATCGGTCAGTCCTCTGAAGGTCAGGGGTTTTGGCATTTTTTCCGATCAAAAGCTTCCGGGCATAAAACTGAAAGTGCTGCCGGAAGGCAGGTACCTTACGAAGCGGTTTCTGTATTCCGAAGAGAACCTGTCCGCTGCACTCAGCGAACTGCTCGGGTACGCAGAAGAGAAGAACATTCAAATCGGCAACACTGCGTTTCTCGTATCAAGAATGGTCAATGTTTCGGTTTCTTCGAAATACAATTATTATATGGATCTTCAAATCCTGCATTTGCTAAGCAGTGAGAGATGATCCAGCGACATAAGAGTCCCATTCAGCACAATGCCGAATGGGACTTTGTTTTTGTACTCACGATTTAATTATACTTAGACAACCCTCTGATGATAGGCAGATAGTCATACTATGTCGGAATCTATCATGCTGGGTTATTATCAACAGCCAAAGCACTTAAGGTTGCGTTGTTAACCGTTAGGCCAGGTGTGATATCAATAATTGAGTTGGTCGACAGCTGAACGGAATAAGTGTATGATCCTGAATCAAGGTTATTGTCAAAGAACTGGAATCCAAAGGATTCAGCCTCAAGTGCGGTAACCAGTGTGGAGAACGTATAGGTCGAGCCAACGTTAACTGGAGCTCCGCCATTAAAGCTTCGTGTGATTTCAAAGTTAAGCGTTACGGAAATGCCAAGGGGCAAACTGATGATGCTGCTAAAGTTCAGCAAAACAACCGGGCTGCTCATGCCGCCAGTATCAATTGAAACAGCAACCACATTAATGGGATCTGCCAGCAGAGTCGTAATGATCGGTAACGGTCCGGCCCCACCTGTTGCAGCATTTAGTCGCACTGTGCTCCTTGGGGGTTGATACCCTCCGCATTCATATGGTGAATTATAATAACTCATTTTTACTCATCCTTTAATTTTTATTAAGAATATTTAATCATAAAAGGGTTTTTAGTACCTTTATGTTATTAAACTCCTTCGCTATATAATATGAAAGGAGGGCAATCTTTGCTAATAGAAATAGGGCAGCAAATTTACTTGAACAGAAAAGGCAGAAGGACCCATTCAGCTTCATACCGAATGGGCCCGCCTGCATGGTTTTTATATTAGGCATAAGATCTTTTAATATTTGTCGCGTTCTCCGCTGATTGTTATTTTTGAAACGGCAGTGGTATCTAGCAGCTTTGGCTGGTTAAAATTCAATTTTTCAGAACCGCCGCCAAGCTTGAATTTTCCGATCATTTCCTTCAGCAGCTCCGCCTGCCCTGACAGTTCCTCACTCGCCGCCGCACTTTCTTCTGCAGTTGCCGAATTGTTTTGTACGACCAACGATACCTGTTCGATTCCTTTATTGATCTGTGCGATTCCCGAAGCTTGTTCATTGGAAGCAGTTGCGATTTCGCTTACGATGTCGGTGGCTCTTTCAATTCCGCCGACGATTTCATTCAGTGCAGATGCTGTCTCATCCGCAATCCGGGTTCCTTCCCGAACCTTACTGATTGAGCCTTCGATCAACCCGGTTGTCTCTTTTGCCGCGCTTGCGCTCCGTGCTGCAAGGTTACGCACTTCCTCGGCTACAACAGCAAAGCCTTTCCCGTGCTGCCCTGCTCTTGCGGCTTCCACTGCAGCGTTCAACGCAAGAATGTTTGTCTGGAAGGCAATGTCATCGATCACCTTGATGATTTTAGAAATATTTTCAGAGGATGCATTGATCTCAATCATCGAGTTCAGCATCCCTTTCATTTGATCATTTCCCTTAACCGCATTATCTCTCGCTTCAGAAGCCAGTTCGCTTGCGGTATTCGCATTGATGGCATTTTGTCTCGTCTGGGATGCAATTTCCGCAATAGAAGCGGTTAGCTCTTCAATGGAGCTTGCCTGCTCCGTAGATCCCTGCGACAAAGCCTGACTTCCGTCTGATACCTGTCTTGATCCGGCTGAGACCTGTTCAGCAGCTTCATTGATATCTCCCAGAACTTGATTCAGAGATATTATGATCGTATTCAGCGAATCCTTGATCTCAATAAAGTCTCCTTTATAATCTGCTGTAATCGCCTGATTCAGGTTCCCGTTTCCGATCGCTGTAAGTACTTCAGAAATCTCGTTGACATAGCTTAACAGATTACTCACAGTCTCATTCATCGCATTCTTGATGACTGCATGATCACCGCTATAGTGACCAGCCATACTGATATGCAAGTTGCCCCTTGCCATTTCTTCCAGCACCGCAGAGGCTTCATCAATGGGAGCGATCACCGCATTCAGTGTCTGATTGAATCCCTCCATGATTTGGGCATAACCGCCGCCATGTTTTGAGGCATCTGCCCTGCTTTTCAGATTTCCTTCGACTGCGGCTGACGTAAGCATTGAAGCATCGTCAATCAGCAGCTGTATTGCATGTACACTCTTTTGAAGATTTGCATTGATATTTTTAAAATTCTCCCCGATTGCCTGCGTGTCATCGTCAACTTCCTGCACAGAGGTCTCAATGCTTAAATCGCCTTGAGCAAGCTTTTCCAGATTCACGATCAGCTGGTCCACTTCCCGTTCCTGGTATTTTGCTTGTTTTTCAATTTTTCTCAGAGTGCCCTTCATTTCCGTCTGATCAACAATTAATTCCAGTGCTCCAATCACTTGTTGATGTTCATCTCTCAGTGGAATTCCTGTATATGAAATCTCAAGATCTCTTCCATTGGGATGAGCATCCGTTTCTCTGATCACTTTTCGATTTTGCTCCATGGCCTGTACGCAGGCGCAATTTTCCGTGTTGCAATCGCTTGTTTTACAGAGGTCAAAACATTTCATCCCTACAACCTGTTCCGTACTCATTCCTGCCAGATCAGCGCCGATACGATTGATATAGCGTATCGAAAGGGCTCTGTCCATGATCATCACCGGTGACGGCAGTTCATCAATATGACCGACAAGCGTATCAATGGTTTTGTTAACACTTCCCACGATCTGGGCGTATCCACCCTTAAGTTTGCTGATATCAGCCCGGTAGAAAAGATCTCCCCTTTCTGCCGCCTTAGTAAGTTCCCACGATTCCACCCGCAGCGAATGAAGAGATTCCCTAACCTTGGAAAGATTGTCAATGAGGATTCCATATTCTCCGGGATAATTGTTTTCTATTACCTCTAAATCGTCGCCATTGGCGATCTTTTCTATGTAGGCTAGTGCAACATTCAACGGATTTACAATGCCATCAAGCGTCTGGTTGAATCCGCTTATAATCTGCTTGAATCCGCCTTCAAACTTATCGGCTTGCCCGCGCTTCTCCAGCCGGCCCTCTACAGCCGCAGTCGTCAATGCCTCTGCTTCTTCCGCCAGGTCTTTTAAGGTACAGACCACAGACACCATGCTATGGGCCAAGACATCCTGATCAGAGCGGGGTATGATTTCCATATTGAGATCACCTTCTGCGATTTTTTGTGCAGCCTCGGCTTGTCCTTTAATGTTTTCTATCATTTTTCCGAAGGCGGTAAGCAAGTCTCCGACCTCATCTCCCGATTTTCGAATTCCGTCAATATTTACTTCCACATCGCCCAGGGCCAGACGTTCCGCAGCCTCACTGAGCTTCTTGACCGGTTTTCCGATTATATTTCCCAGCGCAAATGCAAGCAATACTGCAAGAAGTGCAACTGCACCGGATACTGCCACAATCGTATTTCTCAGCGTATTGACGCTTTCCAGAATATCGCTTTCATAGTTTCCTGCACATAGCGTCCAGTTCATACCTGGTATGGGGGTCAGCGCCGTGATACGGTTATCTCCGTCCAAAGCATAATGCACAATTCCCTCATTTCCAAGACCAATTTCTTTTAATGCAACACCAAAATTCTCTAGTGGTCCGCCGGACTCGATATTTGCAAGAGCATTCTCTTGATTCATAACATAATCTTGATTCGGATGCGCATAGATGGTACTGTCTGCGCCTAAAATAAACGCATAGCCGCGTTTTCCAATTCCCAGATCATTGGTAATACTGCTAATGAAGGTTCCGTCACGCCGGCCAAGCAATACGCCGACAACAACTCCGTTCGAGCGGATCGGTGCAAACTCCAGAACAACTGCCTTTCCCGTTACCGGGCTGATGAGTACATCTGATATGTGCGCTTCCCCTTTCATTGCCTTCTCAATATAATGCATATCTTTTTCTGCAAACATTGTGCTATCACCGGTTTTTACATATGTAACCAGCCCGTTCGGAAGGACAACGCCCATATCCAAATAACCCAGTCGATCCACATCAGTAGTCAGCGATTCCCTCTGAACAGGCCAGTCCATGGTAGCCGTTCGGGATCTCATGGCAACTTCCTCTAAAACCGCAAGGTTCTTAGAGATATCCGTATGGATTAGGGCGGCACTTTCTTTCGCATACTGCATTACTGCATCTTCCTGATTCTTAAGCAGTGCATCCGAACTCATATTTACCGAAATGAATCCCAGAGCAGTTGTTATGATCAGAACGAGAACACCGATAAACATGGTGATTTTTTGGGATAAATTCACTCTCATTTTTACTCTCCTTCTTCCGACAGCACTAGTTGCTGCTGCCGATAAAAATCGTATTTCCTTCATCCACTTCCCAATCCCCCAAGAACTAGTCTTTTCAAACTAAAATTCTGAACATCTCGCCTTTTTTTGCTCCTCCTATTTTTTTGTATATTATATATTTCTAACTGTCTATTCGTTAAACTTATCACACCAGTGTTCGATTGGCAAACTATTTTTTACATTATTCGACAAAGTTTTATCTTTTTTTCTGGTTAGTTTCGACTAAGATTCAATTTATAAATGCATACTATATTTATATGAATAATATTCTTTGCAGGTCAGACCCCTTTAAAACGAACTAGAACAAATAGAAATCCCCGGCTTCAAACAGCTGGGGATTCCAAAGATCAATCTGATAAAAAATCATTCGGTGAATATCGCTTAATTTTTAGTCGCAGCAGTTACAAATCGCTGCAGCATCGCGGCTACCTCAGCACGGGTAGCGTTGTCTCCGGGGACAATGCTGGTGTTGGTTCTGCCCTGGGTGATCCCCTGTTCAATCGCCCAGACAAAGGCTGGATTTGCCCAGTCGGAGACCTGTCCGGCGTCGTTAAAACTGGCAAGCGATCCGCTGACTGCAGGACTTCCGGCATAACGATAAAGCATGGTGACCAGCTGCTCACGCGTAATCCCGCTTTCCTGGGCGAACCGGTTGTCTCCTACGCCGGCAACAATACCGGATTGAGCAGCCCAGGTCACAGCATCCGTATAATATTTTCCTTCAGCTACATCGGTAAAGTAGTTTGCTCCCACCGAAGGTTCACCTTCCAGTCGATAGAGCACAGTCGCCAGCATCCCCCGCGTCATCGCACGATTTGGCGAGAATTCTTGCTTGCTGGTGCCGAAGAACATTTCACGGGCAGTCACGAAGGCAATGGCGTCTTTTGCCCATACAGACCGATTGGTGTCAGCAAAGTCCATTCCATTCTGCACAATTTTGATTGTTACATCGCTGTTTACCGGAACATAGAGCATTCCGTCGTTTGCAACTGAGCCCTTGATAATTTCTTCCGTACCGTCTTTGTGGGTGATGATGGCCACAGTACCACCATCCGCATCCTTCATAGGAATGGAAACGACAGTCGCCTTCTCATTACTGCCCAAAGTGACCGTTCCGCTCATACTGCCGCTCTTGGGTTTATTAAGCTCCGTCACAGTACCGTCAGGGCTTTTTACTGTGATCTTCTGTGCACCGGTTGCATTGTCGGTGGTTGTGATAACTACCGCACCGCCCTTCAATGTTTCTGTCGTGGTCGTCTGCCCAGTTACTGCGGGAGGCACTGTACCGCCTCCGCCACCGCGGCTGTATGGTGTTGCCGTGATGGTCAGTGTCAGTTCTTTTGTAACAAGTTCAGTGCCCAGACCCTTATTCAATGTGACCGTGAACACATAACTGCCATCCACCCCCGCTCGGTTACCGTTCGTTCCTGCCACAGCCGCTGTGTAGCTGACCTTGCTAACTTTTGCTCTCGCTCCTCTAAGTGATATTTTGTTGATTATTTCATTGATTTTTTCCAGAGCTTTCACTTCTGTACCGACATCGGCCTGCGTCGTGGTATACGTCGCATGCTCAACCGCCGCCTTTGCGAAGGCGATATCCGCGTCGTCGTTGGATGTCTGTGCGGGATTCACTGTAGTCGAACCAATCAGATTTGCACCAAGGCCCTCATCCCAAATACCATCGCCCTTGTTCGCAAACCGGATGCTGCGCTTGTTCGCAGTGGTTTCCTTCGGATCATTGATCTTTAGATAAATATCATATTCTCCGAGTGGGATCTCACCAAAAGCACCCATGTTAATTGACAAGCTCAAATCACGGTATGCATTGGTATTGCTTGCCCTACTGTCTAAATCAGGCCGCCAATCTCTTGCGTCAAGGTTCGTAAGTACCTTGTAGGCTTCACCATTTGCTTTCGATTTCATAATGACTGAAACATTTTTCTTATTTACGATATTACCAAAGCCGACGTTCTGGATCTTTCCTTCAAACTTAAGAATACCATTCTGCGCTACCCATTCGCTTGC
The DNA here is from genome assembly GCA_029266295.1 of Bacillota bacterium. GTDB lineage: Bacteria > Bacillota > Clostridia > Peptostreptococcales > Anaerovoracaceae > Anoxybacterium. Next base: position 27,677 of record JAQSXD010000001.1, read on the forward strand.
GTTAGCCTTACGAAGCACCAACCGGTAGCCCAGTCTGTCCCGCCAATATTCCGCTCCGGTTCTGCCGTCATACACCGGGTCAAAGACTGCGTATTCCGTTTTATATGGTTCCGCATACGCATTTGTCATCTTTTTCGTGACGTTTTCTTCCGTATACTCAAAGTCCCCCCATCGATCATGAACGCTCTTCTCATAATCCGCATTCAGGTAAACGGTTTGAGCATAAGAGGCTTCCCATGCAACAAACGGATACGTGTTCCAATGGGTCTCATCGCCTTGGGCTTCGCCGCCATAAAGGTTGTTTTGATGTCTGATCCAGGTCATCACTCTGCCGCGATCATAGGACTCGGCATCTCCAAGGGGATTGCCCGGCCAGCCCGCCCCTTCGGAAAGTGAACCCCAGTCGTTAGGATAGTTGTCGCCTTCGTCCTCCCCATATGCATAACTATCGTTGAAGAAACCGAAACGTGCCTCTGGGGTTCCCTGTTTCGGAGCCGGTATTTGATCAATAGTTTCAAAGGTATAGTTTTTGCCGTAAGCAGCGTTATACCATGACAGGAAGGCTCCCCCCTGTACGACGATGGAACGCGATTCAGGGACAGCGTCCAGCCATGCATTCAGAAGCCATGCGTAGGCTTCCGGACTTGTTCCGAAGCTTGTCGAGTGCATTTCACCCCATGGGCCGAATATGCCCGCGTCAACCCCCATGATGACATCTTCATACTCATGAAGGATTGGTTTCAGCTGTGCAATATGAGCAAGGATTGTTGCTTTATCCGGCTCAATATCCGCTACAGGCCGATCAATATAACCGTCCTGCGGATGGTCAACATCCACCCAGCCATAACCGGCACCGTCATAACTAAAGCGCACCAGGGTAACTCCATTACCGTTTCTTACTTGTTGAAGCTTCTCCCTTATGTAAGCAAGGGCGTCCTCAGTTAAAGGCTGAGAAACTCCGTGGGGCCAGCTGGGCAAAACATTTGACTGCCAGTAATCAAAATGGGTATCATAGTCAAATGGTTCTAAATCCCCCGGTCTTGACTTTATCGATACCTCTGCAGGAGCACGATAAGCTGAATTATATCGAGCGCCACGTGATGTGAATGCATTACTAGAAAAGTTTCTTAAGTCGAAATATACATGGCTAATCCGGGTAGTAACCTGTGCGTCACCCACGGTTACCGGGCTATTTCCAACATTCATCGTGCCAGTACCTGAACCGCTAACCGGGACGATCATTCCGTCGTTGGCTCTGTAGAAACCTCGGTCAGGATTGGGAATATCAATAGGATTTTCTGTATAGTCAAGGTTCTGTGACACAAGCGGCGGAACTTCACCGGGAATTCCTCCATGATCTTGCCAATATTTCTCAAATTCATTCCAGCCGCCGGATCTAGAACTTTGACGACGATAGACGCCTACGTTGTCTAAATATACACCGTCAAATCCCTGGTTAATAATCCGATCAATGGAAGATGTGTTGTCTCCGGTAGCGATATTTTTATATTTGCCGCCGCCGTTGATAATAATGTCTCTCCACTCCGGGTGCCACCACTGCACTACCGCTTCTTCGGCATAGTTTCCGCCGTAACCCAAGGCCAGCCACTCCGGAGCGTTTTCCGGAGGTGAATAAACAAAATTCGGTTTCGTACCGGTTATCTTGCCGGACTTCATACTCCGTTCTGTATTCGGATTGGCGGGGTCTACCCATACCCAATCATTCTGGCAGTACCAGCGGTTCTGCTCCGCAGAGCCGATGCTCAAATACGCAATGACCTGCCGCCTGCCGCCGCCCGGTTTAACCTTTAGGCTATTGATCTCTGCCTTTGTAAGCGGTGTTTGGTTGTTCGGCAATGCTCTATGATTGTAAAACGAGTCAATATATATAACATCATAGTCTGAGTTCCTGAGCGCGTTAAGCCAAGTCTCTCTTCCTGCATTTTCAGGGAGACCTGCTTCTCTCCACCACCAGTCCCATTGATCCCCATATAAACGGATCACGTTGGTGACATCTTCTGGTTTTCCATCTTCGCCAGCCATCGGTTGATATTGACCACCTGCTGAAGGAACCAGCAAGCCATCACCGTATGAGTCATAGATTCTAGTCCTGTCGCCGTCTTCGCCTTCTGCAACAACTGCTGCTTCTTCATCGTCCCATGTATCCCAAGCATCATAAGGCCGGCTGTTGATGTTGTACAGGTAGTTTTGTGCGTCAGTCAGTTGATCGACATTCCTCTCGCTGTCTATTGTGGTGATTGCGTCTTCTGTGTCTTTATCAAATTTATAAATACCTATTTTTTTCGGATCCTCGACCCAAAAGTAATCCCCATTTTCCGCCCAGCGCTCGCCAGGGAATAATTGTTGAGCCAACTCCCCTCCGATCCGCGGATACGGAAGAATGCCCCATGCACTGGCTCTGGCGTAATACGCTTCAAGATCCGCTGCGGTCTCAACAGTAGAAGTTTCAGTAACCATTAAGCCTTGTTTCACTAATTCTATGTATGATTTTTGCTCATCAGTCGGGTCATTTACATCATCACCGTCAAAAATCATCTCTTCTTTGCCCCAGCCATCAACTAAAGAGATGAGGCTCGTCAGCACGCCATTATCCACATCTCCGTCTATAAAAGCCAGCTCAGCCGCGTCTTGCGGAATAATTTTAAAGTCTGGATTTCTAGACTTCGCATGGAGGGCAAGTTCCATTATAAACGCCTGCATCTTGTGGGTGCGCCCAACCAGTCCGGGTTCACTCGCATAGAGATTCTTAATCTCCTCCCTTAGGGCCGTATCCGTTGTTGGCAGATCGTCGGCAAACGCGGGAACCGCGCTGAAGGTCAGCAGCAGCGTTAGGATTAGCAAGCAGGAGATTGCTTGCTTGAATCGTCTCTTCATCATGTGCTCCTTTCAGTTTTTTACATTATTTATGTGATTGCAAAACTTCAGAAAGCATCGAATAGGTTGACTGGAAAATCATTTACTCCCCGTAAGAGCAATCCCTTTGATAAAGTGTTTTTGAAAAACGAGGAATACAATGGTTACCGGCATCATTACTAGCGCCGCCGCCGCCATGGTTGCGCTCAGATCGTTACCATGCTGTGTGGAGAAAAAGGATAGGGCCACAGGCAGCGTCATGCTGTCTACTTTTTCCAGCATTATGAGCGGTCTGAGATAATCATTCCAGCTCTCCAGGAATGTGAATATTGCAAGAGCGGCAAGACATGGCCGTAAAAGCGGAAGAATAATCGTAAAGTAGATTCGAAAATCACCCGCCCCGTCAATTTTTGCTGCCTCACAGATGCTATCTGGAATATCTTCACAGAATTGACGGCACAAAAATATGCCAAATCCAGACACCATCATGGGCACAATGAGTGCCGCAAGGGAATCATAAAGCCCTAATTTGTTGACAATGAGGAAGTTGGGTATCATGGTAACAGAAAATGGCACCATCATGGAAGCAAGAATAAGCCAAAACAATAGATTCTTAAGGCGGAACTGATATTTTGCAAAGATATACCCGGTAAGGGAACTGGTAAACAGGACAAGCAGCGTGACCGAAACGGATACTAGTAGGCTGTTTGTGAACCATATGAAGAAAGGGGATCTGGTGAGTACTTTAATATAGCCGTTGATACTCCATTGAATCGGCAGAATTTTATCCGGGTTTTTCATGATCTCTGGCGTGCTTTTAAACGACGTGAGAAGCATCCAAATATAGGGCATCACAACAGCAAAAATCACAACAGCCGCTATGAGCATGCCCATGATACGGAGGGGCGTTATTTTTTTTCTATGGATCATGTTAGTACCTCCAATCCGAACGGCTGATGCGCTGGGATATAACGGTTACAATCAGGATTATGAGAAACAGAACCAGTGCAATGGCAGAGGCATATCCCATGTTCTTGTATTTAAACGCCTCTTTGTATATTTCCAATGTCAGCACCATGCCTACATTATTGGGTCCGCCTCCGCCCGGACTGCCGGCAGACCGTCCCATGATCTCAAATTGTGCAAACATCTGAAAATGGGAGATTAGGGTCATGGTAACGATAAAAGCGGTGGTACGTCCCAAGAGAGGCAGGGTTATGAAAAAAAATCTCCGCACCGGCCCAGCACCGTCAATTGCTGCCGCTTCTATAAAGTCATGAGGAATGCCGTCCATCCCCGCCGAAAAGATGATGATGTTATAGCCGATATCGGCCCAAAGAGTAAAAAGAATGATTGAAGGGAGCAACCATGCCGGATCTCCCAACCAGTTATGCGCGGGAAGTCCCAGATGTCCAAGGATATTGTTAAACAGTCCATATTTATTGGCATACATCACTTTCCAAACCAGACTGGACGCTGCCAGGGGGGCAACAATAGGCATAAAGAAAATCATCCGCGTGAAAGATCGTGTTCGATTCGAACGCATTGAGCTGATGGCCTGTGCAATCAGGAGCGCAAGTACGATGTTCAGCGAAACCGTGACAAGTACAAAGATCACCGTGTTTTTCAACGCAATAAGAAACACTCCGTCACTGGCAAGTTTCTTGAAGTTTTCAAGGCCAATGAAGGGGCTGCTGACTGCCAGTGGATTATAATCAAAGAGGGAAATCCCAAGTCCAATTAAAATAGGCAACAGGGTAAATACGATCATGCAGATAAAAATCGGGGTCAGAATTGTATAGACAAATCTATTGTTTTTCATATCAACCTCCAGCTGGGATTGGGAGAGACCTTTATCCAAATCTTAATAAGGATGGACAAAGGCCTCATAAATGCATCTATTGAATGTCCTGATTCAGCTTAAGAACAGCAGCATCAATGGGTGTATCATTCTGAATAATATCCGCATACATGTTGCAGATAGACTCTTTCAGAACATCCGTGTTGATAGGTCCTACAAAGGATGCACCATCCAGAACATCCAAGATGGGTTTCGAATAAGGTACGGCTTTTACATAAGCCGGATCATGTGCAACAGATTTGCGCGGGGGGATCATACCCCGGTCTATGTTGAGCTGCACCAGGTTTTCCGGTCGTAAACAGAAGGAGATAAACTTCCAGGCCGCCTCGGTATTTGCTGAACCGCTGTTGACAGCCAGTCCCCAGCCGGTCTCGGCTGCCCAGCGCTTTTCCGTTCCATAGAAGGGCATTGGCACATAGTCGAATTCTTCTCCATAGGTGATATCGAATTCTTCCTCTCCGACCGGAATGCTCCAGATACCTCTCGGTACCATTAATGCCTGATCAAGGAAGAGCCAATGGAAGTTTTCGATATCTGAACCGGACAGTCCCTCTATATTCGTAACCTTATTGACTTTCACATAGTCAACGAGTTTCTTCAGAGTCTCCTTTGCAATTGGTGTATCAAAATTGAATGTATCGCCCTCCAGGTAGGTGCCGCCGGAGGACAAAATCATCGATAGCCAAGTATATGGGAGGGAGTCAAAGGAGATAAAATCAAATCCTCTCATATCAAAGATGTCACCTTTTGAAACAGAATTCTTCGTAGCAAGGGAAATCATCTCATCCCAAGTATCGGGATAGGATAGATTATGTTCATCAAAATAGGGTTTATTTACCAGCATACCGCCATACTCAGCGTTAAACTCCATCGGTACGCCGTAGTAAGCACCGTCATGTTCAAATGCGCCCAGCACTGGTTCATAACAATCGTCGAGTAAATCGTTCAGCAGTTCGTCCGGCACGGGCGAAAATACCCCGGTAGGTGCAAATTCATAGGCCCAACCGCCCCAAAGCTCATAAATGTCCGCGCCTCCTGACTTAGAGAGCAGCGAAGTCTGCACCTTCTGCTCAAAATCGTCATAGGGATATGCCTCAACTTCAATTTTGATGTCAGGGTATTCTTCCTCAAACGCCGCAATTAATTTGTCGTTGGAAACATTCCATGGTGTTTCCAGGTGTGTCCAGTATTTCAGAGTGATGGTTTCACCATCAGAGACTTTGCCTTTTGTGGTTTGGCTTTTCTGACAGCCGGTCAGCAGTAAACCCGGCAGCATGAATGCAAGCAGCAAACAGATAAGTTTCCTTTTCATATCATTCCCTCCAGAATAAAATCGTTTGTGTCAACTTATTTGGTCACGTTGGCATAAAACATCAAGCTCCCAGGCTATAGCGTAAGTGAGTTAAAATAGCCAAGAAAATCTTTGTTTTTTAACAACATCTCCTGAGTCATATCACGAATTTCAGCCATAGACAGCACGCTGGCTGTCAGCGGATCGAACAGAATGGATTGAAATACCTTTCGAGGATCGCCTTCCAGCGCAGCTGTGACCGCCAATTCCTCACAACGCGCAGAAGTATTCACAAGCACAGCGAGATGGTCCGGAAGCGGCCCAACGCTGAATGGTCGAATTCCCTCTTTGGAAGCCAGCATCGGCACCTCAACACATGCGCCTCGGGGCAAATTTCTGATTAGCCCTTCGGTATTGAGTAGATTTCCATTGAAACCAAAGGGCGTATGGTCACCAAACAGTGCATTAAAGATATTGGAGGCATATTCCTCTCCTCTGGCCAGATCGACATCAGGAGAATCCAACATCGCTTGAAACTGTGCCTCCCATGTATTCTCTTTTTCTATGTATTCTTTGAGAACATAGGCATACTCGCCCGGGTTCCATCCCGTCCCATGCGTACAATACGTTTCAATTAAATCGGGGCGCTTACGAAACCATGCGTTGTACTCTGAGTTGTGCCCCGAGGACTCTGTGGGATAATAATCAAGATGCAGAAACATCTCGTTACGCACAGGTTCTTCCTTTGCGATTTCCGGCCGGTTACTTACAGCCTCTTTAAGCAGCGGGTAGGCGTCCTTTCCCTTCCAATTAAAATCCAGATAAAATGCTTGATGATTAATACCGGCGCACGTGTATGTGATATCATCAGTGGATGCGCCAAGCCAGCTTGCCAGCATACCTGCAGTCCCTTGAACGCTGTGACAAAGGCCCGTGATCTGCACCTTCGTCTGCCTCTGCAGATACGCGCACAAAAGTGCCATGGGGTTTGTGTAATTGAGCACGATCGCTTTGGGACAAAGCTCCTCAACGTCATGGATAATGTCCAGCATGACGGGGGCGGTTCTCAAAAAACGAAAAATGCCCGACGGCCCTCTGGTATCGCCCACACAGATGTCCACACCATACTTTTTCGGTATTTCAATATCGTGTCTCCATACATCAACGCCGCCTTGCAGAATGGTAATCAGTACGCCGTCTGAATCGGCAAGTGCCTGCCTGCGATCAGCGGTCGGATGTACAGTAGCTGCGTAACCGCCGCGACGAATCAGCTTTTCCAACGCCTTGGCTGCATAAGCCAATCTGCCTTCATGGATATCTACGAGATGAAATTCGGCATCACGGAAACATTCGAAGCTTAGAATATCCCTGGCCAAGTCCTGCGTAAAATCCAATGATCCCGCACCGATAAATGTAAATTTTCGTTTCATTTAAAACCCCTTCCATTTATAAAACATTCTGTTGTTACCGAAATAACTTAAAAGCGCAACTTGTTATGACAATATTACCATGTGTTTTTTTCAATGTCAATTTCCCTAGAATATTTTTTATTTTTTAAATTAACTATGTTGCAATTACAGACTTCTCGTGTTACAATGTCGCTAAAGGTTATAACGTTATAATAACAATACCAGTTAGGAGATCGAAACCAAATGGAAAAAGATATATCGCGGAATATTCCCATATCACTCTACTATCAGTTGAAAGAAGAATTGATGAAAAAGATCATTTCAAAGCAATGGCCCCCCGGAGAAAAAATCCCCTCAGAGAAAGAACTTTGCAGTCTTTATGGGGTGAGCCGCATCACTGTGAGAAAAGCGCTGGATGAGCTTGAGCGTTCAGGCCACTTGGTACGCCGTCAAGGAAAGGGAACTTTTGTAACAAACATATCATTCGAACAGAGGCTGTCTAAGTTTTACTCGTTTAGCGAAGAGTTGAAGCAGCGAGGTATGGAGGAACATTCCCGGGTGATTCACTTTGATCAAATTCCTGCAGAAAGCGAGATTGCCACCCACCTTGGTCTGGAGCCCCAGAGCCAAGTCTTTAAGCTCACTCGACTCAGATTGGTTGACAACACGCCATACACGCTGGAGACTTCCTATATTCCAGTGGAGGTGTGCCCAAGCCTCACGGAAGAAAATATCTCGAGCAAAGGACTCTACAATGCCATGCGGCTAGACGGAGTTTTTCCCGACAGGGTGATTGAGAAATTCCGAGCAACAGCCCTCCGCAAGTCCGAGGCTGAGCTCATGGGTCTTAAGCTAAGAATGCCAGCGATGCATTTAGAACGTGTCACGTATTATGGCGTGCGCACAGTGGAGTATTGCAGTTCCATCGTCCGCGGAGACTTCTTTACTTATACTGTGGAACTCCGGTAATTGCGTTCGTCAGTCAAACGCTAGCTCTATCATGTATATATTACGAGGTAACGATTATGAACCACCCGCTTCAAACGCTTCTGAACACGAGAACCCCTGATCACCCTATCGGGATTCCTTCACTTTGCAGCGCCAACGAATGGGTCATTGACGCCGGTATGTTGTGGGCTCAAAAACATCAAATCCCGCTACTGCTGGAAGCCACTGCAAATCAAGTCAACCAATTTGGAGGCTACACAGGAATGACGCCGCAAGACTTTTTTGATTTTGTCAAGCAGCGCGCCCTAAAAAACAATTTCCCCCTTTCCGCCTTGTTTTTAGGAGGGGACCACCTGGGACCCATGGTGTGGAAGAGCGAAACAGAAGAAAGCGCCATGACCAAGGCAGAAGCCTTGGTTCGTGATTTCATAATGGCCGGATTTACCAAAATTCATCTTGATGCCAGTATGTCCTTGGCAGACGACGATATCACCCACGGCCTGGATCCGTCCGTCGTTGCCAGACGTGCGGCACGTCTGGCCGCCGCTTGCGAGCAGGCATACATATTGCTTCACGCCAAGGATTCCGCCGCTGTCCCTCCAATCTATGTGGTAGGCAGCGAGGTACCCATCGCCGGCGGAGCCCACGACAGAGAAGACACGATCTCCGTCACCACCCCGAAAAATTTTCACGAGGAAGTTACGTTATTTCAAAATGCATTTGAAGAACTGGGGCTGCACGAGGCCTGGAAGCGAGTGATTGCTGTGGTCGTACAGCCTGGCGTAGAATTTGGCAACGACACGATAATGGACTACGATGCACAAGCCGCTTCTGCACTGTGTCATGCACTCGACGACTATCCGGGCCTGGTTTTCGAGGGTCATTCCACTGATTATCAGCGTCCCGAAGCCTTGCACACCATGATCAGCAATGGAGTTGCTATTTTAAAAGTAGGGCCTGCGCTCACCTTTGCGCTGCGGGAGGGTCTCTATGCCCTGCAATCCATGGAAAAGATCTTGTTTTCCGACTCACCGGAAAAACAATCGCACTATTGCGAAGTTCTGGAACGCGTCATGCGAGAGAACCCAAATTATTGGAAAGCCTATTTCGATGGTCCAGAACGCATGTTATCGATCAATCGTATTTTTGGGTTGTCAGATAGAAGCCGGTATTATCTCGGGAACCCCGAAGTAAAAGCAGCAGAGGAAAAGCTGTTACACAACTTGTCGCAAACGGACATTCCCCTGGGCCTTTTGCATCAATTTTTACCTGACCAATATCGCAAAGTGCGCCAAAATACGTTGAGCACACAGCCGTCTGCCCTTTTGCTTGATAAAATTTGTGCTCTGTTGGACGATTACCGTTAGAATTACCAAATTCAGGAGGCAAGAAAATGGACTTAACTTATAATGAGATCAAGGAACAGTACCGTTCCATGCAGCAGACAAAATCATATTTAGACGGACAAATGACAGAAATCTCAAAATGGATCAAAATGAGACGTTATACCTCTCTGATTGTGCTGGGCTGCGGATCCTCCTATAGTCTGGCGAAATCGCTAGCCCGTATGACACACATGAAGACGGGATTTCCCGCAACGGCCTTGCCTGCCGGAGATGTGCTGCTCCACGCGCACCGATACATAAAAAGCTTTGAAGGCGCTCTGGTACTTGCAGTTTCACGGTCAGGCAGCACCAGCGAGATCCTGCTGGCATTAGAATCCTTAAAATCACAGAATTGCCAATTTACCATCGTGACGCTTACCTGCAAAGAGGAATCGGCACTTGCAAAACTTTCAGATATGAATCTGGATCTTCCCTGGGCCTACGACCACAGCGTATGCCAAACTCGTACCGTATCCTGTCTGTACTATGCATTCGCTTATATTCTGGCAAATATGACCCATGATTTTGATCTCCTGGCTGATTTAGATGAAGTGATCGCCCACGGGGACGATTATCTGGATGAGGTAGATGCCCTTTTAAAGAATTATGCGGCAGAGTCCTGGTCGCAAGTCGTGGTGCTTGGAGATGCAGAGCTTTGCGGTCTGGCAGAGGAAGGAGCTCTTGCTTTTAAAGAAATTTGTCAGCTCCCTTCGAATCACTACCATTTGCTGGATTCACGCCATGGTCCTGCCGTACTCATCAATGAGGATACGATGATTCTCGCTGTGCTGGGTCCCAATAATGATTACGAAAAAGACTTCTTACTAGATATGTCCAAGAAAACTTCTCACATCATAGCCTTTACTGATAAGCCCCAGGAGTCTGATTCGGTGCGGGTTCTACCGTATCGCCGTAAAATCAGCCACATTGCCAAGGGGCTGCCTTTCATTCTAATCTGCCAGCTCCTGTCCTATCACAAGGCCATATACCGCGGAACCAACCCGGACGCCCCCACGGGTCTCGATGCATGGATTTCCTTGTAGAAAGGAAGGCATGATAATGAGAAAGGACGTACTTGCAATTGGAGAGTTGAACGCTGATCTGATTTTACAAGGGCTGGCTACCGTTCCCGTTCTAGGCCGGGAAATTTTATGCAAGAATTCTGATCTGCAGCTCGGAAGTTCTACAGCCATCTGCGCATGCGTAATGGCCTCACTGGGTTTGAAGACGGGCTTTGTCGGTCACCTTGGCACGGATACCTGGGGCAATGTGTGCGAAACCTATTTAAACCGTTATGGGGTTGATATGACTCATGTGCTGCGGGATGAAAGTCTGCAGACCGGATTGACCGTCTCACTGAGTTGCGGACACGACCGCGCTCTGGTGACCCATCAAGGAGACACCATCGACTGTCTGACCGCGGACAAACTTCCTCCCCAGCCGTGGCTCGAGGCCCGCCACATCCATATTGGCGCCTTTTTCCTGCAGACAAAGCTAGCAGCTGGACTCCCTGCTTTTTTGGAGCAGGCGAAAGCCCATGGAATGACACTGTCCTTAGATGCAGGCTGGCAAGAGTCACAGACTTGGGACAATGGCCTGTCCCGGGTCTTGCCCTATATCGACGTGTTTTTTCCTAATGAGAGCGAGGCCTGCGGCATTGGCGGAAGTGATGATGTCAGCCAGGCTGCCCTACGTGTCCACGCCATGATGAAGAACGGGATTCTAGTCGTCAAGCGGGGCTCCCAGGGCGCCTTAGCCATATGCGGCGATGAAACGATTGAGCAAGGCGCATATCAAACTACAGTCATCGACACCACAGGAGCAGGCGACAGCTTCAACGCCGGTTTCCTATATGCCTATCTGCATCATAGGGATCTTGCCGAATGCTTGAGTTATGGGAACGCCGCGGGCGCCGTGTCCGTCACAAAGATGGGCGGCACCTCCCAATGCCCCACCTTATCCGAAGTAGAGCAATGGATCCGGCACGGCAGAGCGGTTGGTGCTTAGGCACATCGGGCAGCTACTCAACCCAAACGGAACGCCTGGCTATCAGCCAGGCGTTCTATCATTCTCCTATTCCTCATGGTTCGATTCAATGATCTCGGTGAGATTTTTTAGGGCATCCTCTTCATCCTCACCCTCACAAACCAGCCGGATTTTAGTGTCCTTTACAATACCGGCACTTAATATCGCTAGCATGGATTTTGCCTCAAAGGATCTATCATCCTTAATAATATTAATCTTAGATTGGAATTGTTTTGCTGCCTTTACAAGGTTACTTGCAGGCCTTGCGTGAAGTCCGGTCTTGTTATTGATTAGAATACTTCGTTCAACCATTTTTTCTCCTTTTCATTCGCCATTGATCCATTGTTACTCTTCTAATCCAAGGATGTCTTCAATTGAATTTTTATATAGAATCGCTTTGGCCCCATAAATAGCCTGTATCCCTCCACCAACTTCAAGAACGTCTGTGGCGCCGATTCTTTTCAAATCCTCTTTATTGACATTCTCTTTTGATTTTACATTCACCCTCAGCCTTGTAATGCACGCATCGACATCTTCAATATTTTCTTTGCCGCCGAGTGCCGAAATGATTTCCAAAGCTTCTTCCCGCAGAGACGATTTGGTTGTTACTTGAGCTGCTTGAAGTACGTCGTCGCCCCTGCCTGGGGTAAGAATGTTCCACTTTAATATTGCAAATTTGAAGGAGAAGTAATATATAACAGCCCATACGGCCCCCACAGGAAGCACCAGCAGCCAATTTGTTTTTTCATTCCCTTGCAGAATTCCAAAGAGGGTAAAGTCTATGACCCCACCTGAAAAAGTGTTACCGATTGATATGTTTAACAGGTCGGCAACCAGGAAGGAGACCCCATCCAGGAAGGCATGGAAAACATAAAGAAGCGGACTGACAAACAAGAACATAAATTCGATGGGTTCTGTAATACCAGTAATAAATGAGGTTAATGCGGCACCTAAGAACAACCCGGCAAATAATTTCCTCTTGTTTTTTGCCACAGTATGATACATTGCCAAGCATGCAGCCGGAAGTCCAAACATCATCGTTGCAAAACGACCTGCAAAAAATCTGGTTCCGTCAGTGTAAAGTCCAACATGATTTGGATCTGCTAGCTGCGCAAAAAATATTTTCTGCGCACCCGCTATATGTTGACCTGCAACGGTTGCCACACCCCCTAATTCTGTGTACCAGAACATGGGGTAAATCATATGATGAAGACCAACTGCGCCGCATAGCCTCATAAGGAATCCATAAAAAAAGGTTCCGATTACGCCCATTTTCGAGATGCTTTCTCCTGATGCGATCAGAAGCTGCTGGAATGGCGGCCAGATCAAGAAGAATACTGCACCGATAAAGATCGAGACAAAAGATGTCACAATGGGAACAAAGCGTGAGCCACCGAAAAAGCCAAGAACTGCAGGCAGCTGAATGTTATAGTATTTGTTATGTAAAAATGCCGCAACACTGCCAATGGCAATCGCTCCCACAACTCCCGTGTCAATGGCAGCTCCGTCAGGGTTAAAGATTCCTACCATCGCACTGGTCGTTGTTGTCATAATCAGATAACCAACTACTGCCGCCAATGCTGCAGTTCCCTTATCTTTTTTTGCCAGACCGATGGCCAGGCCAATACAAAGCAGCAGTGACAGATTGCCGAAAATGATGCTTCCTGCTGAAGCCATAATCTTGAAAATAACTTGTAAAAATGCTACATTTACAATGGGATATGCCTGTATCGTCGTAGGATTAGATAAAGCGCCCCCTACCCCTAAAAGCAAGCCTGCTGCTGGAAGTATCGCAATTGGCAGCATAAATGACTTCCCAATTTTTTGAAGTTGTTTAAACATGTTAATCCTCCCTTAGTACACTGGTAAATTTTTTTGTTATTTGCAACGGCCTTGTAATAGCTCCGCCTACAACAGCACAGTAAGCACCCGCATCCAAGACGTCTCTCAGATCACAAGGTGTATTAATTTTACCTTCGGCTATTACAGGAATATTTAATTCTTTTGCCAGCGCGCTAATCAGCAAAAGATTGGGCCCTTCGTAATGTTCAGAGTATGTTGTGTATCCGCAAAGTGTGGTCGATACACAATCACAACCGATTTTTTCTGCATAAACCGCTTCATTCTGGGTTGAACAGTCAGCCATCACAAACCTGTTGTGGCTATGGATATACGCTACAAGAAATTCCAGCGATTCATTTCCTGGTCTTTGTCTATCCGTTGCATCCAAGGCGATCATCTCACAGGATGTTTCAAGTAATTCATCAATCTCTTTTTTTGTTGGCGTAATATATATTTCAGAATCTGCATAATTTCTTTTTATGATTCCAATCACCGGAAGTCCTGTAACCTTCTTAATTTCATTGATATCGTCTACCCCTTGTGCCCTGATGGCACTTGCACCACCTAGTTTTGCAGCCAAGGCCATTCTTCCCATGATAAAGGAACTGTGCAGCGGTTCGTCTTCAAGTGCCTGACACGAAACAATCAACTTCCCTTTTAAGTTATCTAACATTTATGACCCTCCTATTTTTATTTTCGTTGCCCGGAAATTATATTCTCAATATGGATCGTAAGGTATCCGATTTCGCCTTCTGGAAGAAACAATCCATAGTTTTCAAAAATATTTTTTGCCAGACTATCTGCAAATTGAAATGTCTTTGGATACGTGGATTTTAAAGAGTCTATGATCACATTGTCTACGCTTATATTTTCACTTGCTCGTTTCAATGCGAATTTAAGGTGCGTAATCAGCCGTGCCCTATTGAGACTCTTTGGGTCTAGTTTCATGCCAAATTCACGCTCGATTAATTCCATGCACTGACCGATAATGTTAATATACAGGGCGGTTTGCGACGCTTGATCCCCCTTGATGGAGGAGTGGATATGCAAAGCAATAAACCCGATTTCCACAGCTGGCAAGCTTACTCCTAATTCACGATTCAGGTATTCAAGCATTTCTTTTGCAAAGGTATATTCCTTTTCATACATTACACTGATTTCATCAATAAAAATATTTGAGATTGTGATATTATTTCTAAGCCGATATAATGAAAAATTCAAATGGTCCAGCAAACCAATATGAAGATTTTCGCTGTATTGACAGCCAAAATATTTTTCAATCTTGCCGATATAGTTCTCAACGAGAAACATGAGCTTCTCATCACAATTTTCAATAAGCTTCTGATATTTGTTAAAATTGATTCGATCTTTAATATAGAACTTTTTTTCAATTTTACTTGAATCGATCGGCTCCTCATCTTTAAGACCAAAGCCAATCCCTTTGCCGAGCAAGATACATTCTTCATCGCCGGCAACATCGTATGCTTGCACAACATTGTTGCTTAGAACTTTTTTCGTGAGATATTCCTCCATAGCTTAAGCTGTTGATCCATTAAGGATTCAGCCTTTACTCAACTCCTTATCTAATTTTAGTCTTTTCTCTTCACATTCCAAAGAATGCTATAGCTCACTTCATACTGCACTTAAAAAGTGTCTGATCTTTCCCGCCAACGAGTTCTCCGTATGGACAAATCTCCAGGAATTCCGCTTTCGCTTGATCTGTTGTCAATA